>CAZOZE010000026.1:0-2531 GCA_964584215.1 uncultured Rhodobacterales bacterium | reverse complement strand
GATGACCGACCTCGCCCACACCGAACCCGCGCCGAAAACCTATCCGGGCGCGGCCGGCGACTGGGAGGTGGTGATCGGCATGGAGGTGCACGCCCAGATCGCCAGCAAGGCCAAGCTGTTCTCGGGCGCCTCGACCACCTTCGGCGCCGAACCCAACACCAACGTCAGCCTGGTGGACGCGGCGATGCCGGGGATGCTGCCGGTGCTCAACCGCTTTTGCGTCGAACAGGCGGTGCGCACCGGGCTGGGGCTGAACGCGGCGATCAATCTTGTCAGCCGCTTTGACCGCAAGAACTATTTCTACCCCGATCTGCCGCAGGGCTATCAGATCAGCCAGCTCTATCACCCGCTGGTCGGCGAGGGCGAGGTGCTGGTGGACATGCCGTCCCTGGGCCCCGGCGTCGCGCGGCGGGTGCGGGTGGAGCGCATCCATGTCGAGCAGGACGCCGGCAAGAGCATCCACGACCTCGACCCCTCGCTGTCGATGGTCGATCTCAACCGCACCGGCGTCGCGCTGATGGAGATCGTCGGCCGCCCCGACATCCGCGGGCCGGAGGAGGCGGCGGAGTATGTGCGCAAGCTGCGCCAGATCCTGCGCTATCTGGGGACATGCGACGGCAACATGCAGGAGGGCAGCTTGCGCGCCGACGTGAACGTGTCGGTGTGCAGGCCGGGCGATTACGCGCGCTATCGCGAGAGCGGCGATTTCAGTCACCTTGGCACGCGCTGCGAGATCAAGAACATGAACTCGATGCGCTTCATCCAGCAGGCGGTGGACTTCGAGGCCCGCCGCCAGATCGGGATTCTGGAGGACGGCGGCAGGATCGATCAGGAGACGCGGCTCTACGACGCCGGCAAGGGCGAGACCCGCTCGATGCGCTCGAAGGAAGAGGCGCATGACTACCGCTATTTCCCCGACCCCGACCTGTTGCCGCTGGTGCTGGAGCAGGCGTGGGTGGAGCAGATCAGGGCGACGCTGCCGGAGCTGCCGGACGCGCGGCGCGCCCGGCTGGTGGCGCAGTATGGCGTCACCGACTACGATGCGGGCGTGCTGAGCGCCGATGCCGCCGACGCCGATTTCTACGAGGCGGTCGCGGGGGGGCGCGACGGCAAGCAGGCGGCGAACTGGGTGATCAACGAGCTGTTCGGGCGGCTCAACCGCGCAGGGCTGTCGGTGGGCGAATCGCCGCTGACCGCGAGCCAGCTCGGCGGTCTGCTCGACCTGATCGCCGACGGCTCGATCAGCGGCAAGATCGCAAAAGATCTGTTCGAGATCCTGTGGGCCGAGGGCGGCGACCCCGCGCAGATCGTCGAGGCGCGGGGGATGCGTCAGGTCACCGACACGTCGGCCATCGAGGCCGCCGTGGCGCAGGTGATCGCCGACAACCCCGACAAGGCGGCGCAGGCGGTCGCCAAGCCGTCGATGGCGGGCTGGTTCGTCGGCCAGGTGATGAAGGCCACCGGCGGCAAGGCGGCGCCGCAGACGGTGCAGGCGCTGGTGCGCGCGAAACTGGGGATCGAGTAAGCGCCGCCGCAAGATGCGCCCTCCGGCCCTTGCGCCGGGGCCCCCGCCGGATCGCGCAATCGGGTGCAAACGGCCCCGGCGCATGGCCGGCGGCGATCGGGATTGAAGCGACCCCGCCATGAAACGGCGCGGGGCAGGGAAAGGCGGAGCGGACGGATGGCGAGCTATCGATACAAATGCGTGGCGGCGCCGCGCCGGGCGAAGAAGACCCGTGACCACAAGACCCCCGCCGACGCGCTGGCCGCCGCCTTCGAGGCCGCGATCATGCGTGAGGCCGCGCAGGGCTGGGAATATCTGCGCACCGATCTGGCGCCGATGGAGGCGCGCGCCGGGATGTTCGGCGGGCTGACCGAGACGCATCAGGGCGTGATGGTGTTCCGCCGCCCCGCCGCCGCCTCGGCGGAGGATTTCCGAGAGCCGCAGGCGGCGCCGCGCGGGCTGGGGCTGGACGACGCGCCCGAGATCCCGCGCCTCGGCGCCGCGCGGATCGACTGAGCGCGCGTCTTGCGGCGGCGCGCATCGATGCGCATCTGACCAGCGTCAACCGCTGAAAACGGAGTCCGCCATGACCCAGATCGACGCCGCCGCCACCCCCGCCGACGACGCCGCGCCAAAAGCCTGGCCGCGCGGCGCGTTCATGCTGCTGTTCATCGTGCTGGCCTCGCTGGCGCAGAACCTGCTGAGCGTGATCGCCGTGCTTCAGTTCCTGTGGCTGCTGTTCGCCCGCACGCCGAACCCGTTCCTGACCCGCTTTGGCGCCGCGCTGGGCGCGTGGTTCCAGGCGACCGCCCGCTATCAGGCCTGCGACAGCGAGGAGCGCCCGTTCCCGTTCGCCGACTGGCCGCAGCCCGCGCCACAGGCGCCCGCTTCCTGATCGGGTCTGACGGCGCCGCCGCGACATCGCCCAGGCCGGGCGCAGCGTCCGCCGCGCAGGCGTCAGCCTGACCGGGTAGGCGCCATGCGCCGCCACGCTCGGGCCGCCCCGGCTCAACGGCCGGGGCGGCCC
>CAZOZE010000025.1:0-4267 GCA_964584215.1 uncultured Rhodobacterales bacterium | reverse complement strand
GATCACGATCTCGGCCAGCTTGACCGGATCCTTCTCGTTCACCTCGATGTCGAAACAGTCGATGGCGGCGAATTTCTTGAACAGCGCCGCCTTGCCCTCCATCACCGGCTTGGAGGCGAGCGGGCCGATGTCGCCGAGGCCCAGCACGGCGGTGCCGTTCGAGATCACCGCGACAAGGTTCTGCCGCCCGGTGTAGCGCGCGGCGTCGGCGGGGCTGTTCTCGATCTCCAGGCAGGCGTCCGCCACGCCGGGGCTGTAGGCCAGCGACAGGTCGCGGCTGGTCGCCATCGGCTTGGTGACGCGGACCTCCAGCTTACCGGGGCGCCCCTGCTCGTGATAGGCCAGCGCCTGCGCGCGCAGTTCGGCCCGTGCTGCGGACTCGGTCATCGCGTATTCCCCCCGTTGGTGTGCTTTGCCATCAGTCTAGTGGGCATTCCGCGCAAAGCGCCAGTGAAGATCACGCATGGCCGCCATCGCAAAAAGCTGCGGCGTCACGCCGTATAGCGCCGCCAATAGTCGATCACCCACGGCACCGGGCCATAGCCGAACTTGCGCTTGCCGCCCCATCGCCGGTTCGGGTCGTCGGTCATCACGTCGCGCGGGCTGGGCGCGCCGTGAAACACCAGCACCCGCCCCCACGCGGGCTGCTTCGGGCGCCGCAGCACGATGCTGAGCGGCCAGTACCATACGCAATGGCGCTTGAAGCTGGCGCAAAAGTCATAGGGCAGATACTGCGGGCTGACCGCGATGGTCGGCAGGAAGAATCGATCGCTCCAATAGTTTTCGAGCACATGATCGACGTTGTTGCGAAACGCATCGAAGATGTGGCGCTGCATTTTCGCGCGCCAGACATAGACCGATCCCTGGCTGCCGCGCACCGGGCGCAACGCCAGCGGCAGCAGCTTGAGCAGCGCGGGGTTCCACTCGCGCAAGGTGTGAAAGCCGGGCTTCTCGATGACAAGGCGGATGAAGTCATCGAGCGCGCCGGTCACCATCACGTCGATGTCGAGGTAGAGCACGATCTCGTCATCCGCGAACACGCCCTCGGCGAACAGCGCCACCTTGGGCCAGCTGCCGCGCCGCCAACGCTCACGCGGCAGGCCGAAATCGGGGAACGGCGTCGCGGTCACCTCGGGGTCCAGCCCCTCCGGCGCGTCGGTGAGGCAGACGAAGCGGTGCGGCATGGACAGATGCTCGGCGACCGCGCGGCGCAGCACGTTGACATATTCGGGGCCGAACTTGGTTCCCCACTTGATGCAGCAGACCGCCACCCTGACCGGCCCATCGGGACGCGGCGCCGGAGCGCCGGGACGGCCGAGATTGGGCCCCAGCGCGCGGCGCGCCATCAGCGCGCGCCCTCTGCGAAGGGCTTGAGCAGCGCCCGGATCGCGTCGTTGGCGGGCGTGTCCACGCCCAGCGCGTCGCCCAGGCGGCTGACGGCGCCCGCCAGCCAGTCCACCTCCAGCCGCTTGCCCGCCGCCAGATCATGCGCCATCGAGGCGCGCATCGCGCCGGGCAGTTTCGCCCGCAGCGCCAGCGCGCCGTCAAGATCGGCGTCGGACAGCGCCACGCCCTGCGCCCGGCCCACCGCCAGCACCTCCTCGGACAGCCGACGATACAGCGCCAGCAGCAGCGGCTCGGCCGAGATCGCGGCGTTGTCGCAGCGCGCGGCGGCGGTGACGCCGCTGAACGGGCACAGCATCAGGAATTTCACCCACAGCGCGCGCAGCGGATCGCCGGGCACGCTCGCCTCGATCCTGGCGGCGTCCAGCAGCGCCTTGAGCGCGGCGACGCGGGGGCTGGCCGCGCCATCCGCCTCGCCCAGCTCAAAGCGCGCGAAGGGGCCGTGCACCGTCACCTCGCCCGGCGCGGTGATGGTGGCGGAGATGCGCGCCACGCCGATCAGCGCCCGCCCCGCCCCATAAGCGGCGTCGAGCCGCGCGGTGGCCTCGACGCCGTTCAGCAGCGGCAAGAGCACGGTCTCAGGGCCGATCAGCGGCGCAAGGTCGAGCGCGGCCAGATCCTGCGCCTTCACCGCTGCGACCACCGCATCGACCGGGCCGAGGCTGGCGGGATCGTCGGTCGCGGCCAGCCGCGCGACGCTCTCGCCTTCCGGCGTGCGCAGCATCAGGCCCTTGTCGCGGATCGCCGCCAGATGCGCCCCGCGCGCGACCACTGCGACATCGGCGCCCGCGGCGGCCAGCCTGGCGGCGAGATAGCCGCCGACGCCCCCGGCGCCGATGATGGCGAGTTTCATGGTGATTTCCCTTGTGCCAGGCGTCTCAATTCTTGGGTTTGACCAGCGGCGTCAGTCGCATCATCAGGCTGGACCCGGCGCCTTTCAGCTCGAAGGCGCCGCTCTTGCGCGCCAGATCGCTCAGCTTGGCGCAGCCGAAGCTGCGCGTGTCGAAATCGGGCGCTATCGCCTGCGCACGGTGGCCGACAGCCGAGAGCGCGACCCAGCCATCCTCGTCCTCGGCGCCGAGCATCGCCTTGACCAGCACCGGCACAGCGCGCGCAGGCGGATCACGGCGCGGCGGCTCGGGCGGGGCCTCCGGCGCGGCGGGCGGCGCGGCGTCGAGCGCTTGCGCAACGTCCGCCGCCGGGGCGACCTCGGCCCCCTCGGCGAGGTTCTCGACATAGATGAACCGATTGCAGGCGGCGCGGAACGTCTCCGGCGTCTTGCGCTCGCCAAAGCCATAGACCACCAGCCCGTGCTCTCGCAGCCGCTGCGCCAGCCTCGTGAAGTCGCTGTCGGAACTGACCAGACAGACGCCGTCAAGCTTGGCGGTGTGCATCAGGTCCATCGCGTCGATCACCAGCGCGATGTCGGAGGCGTTCTTGCCGGTGGTGTTGCTGCGGCTCTGCTGTTCGAGAATGGCGAGCGCGCGGGTGGCGGCGTCCCAGCCCTTCAGCCGACCGGTGGCGAAATCGCCGTAGATGCGGCGCACGTTAGCCTCGCCCAGCCGCGCCACCTCCTCGAAGATTGCGCTCGCGTGGCGGGCGCTGGCGTTGTCGGCGTCGATCAGCACTGCAAGATTGGGCGTGCGGGCGGTCATGACGCGCTGCGCTTCGCCTTAGCGCCGGTTACGACGATTCCCATGGCGACGACTCTCCGATTGCCCCTGCCCGCGCACCATGCCGCGCCGGATATGGGGGGCGCAAGGTGGGGAGGCTGGCGCGCCGCTGCGGCGAGGCATGGCCGATCTGTCCCGCGACAGATCGGCCCGCGTCCGCCCTGCCGGGGGCGGACGCGAAACGCGCTCGCCCGGGTGGCCACGGCCCGATTTTCGACGGCAGAGAAGGGCGCGGCGCCCCTCGGCCTACGGCTTGCGCCTCCGGCCGACCACCCCGCGCGTCCCGCCACAGGCGGGCCGCTGACGCGGGCCGGGGCGCGCTGCGCCAGACGTGCGGCTGAGTGCGGCTGAGTGCGGCTGCTATGGAAGATGATCTACTGGGATACAAGTTCGAACACTCTAAACGCACTCACCTTAAAGCACTCAAATAAATCCTATTTTATTTTTTCGCGTGTCTTTAAAACTAGTATAACAAATATAACAATAAATGCAAAAAAACTTGACAGCACCGCCGGCAGTGCAAACCACTTAGTGTACCCTTTTGCAATGAGCCGACGTGCGCAAGAGATACCAGCGACAACACCAAATAAAACTCGGAATAGGAAAGCAGGCATTATAAATTCAGAAGGAAATGTTTGGTCATTCAAAAGCAGCTCTATAATTCCCATAATTGACGCGGAGGGGAATGAAAAAATAAGAAAAGGCCATGTCGCCAACGGCTTTTGTACGGATGCCACAACAAAAATTGCAAGCAAACACAAAAATACTGCGCCATATATCTGCATATCAATCATATCTATTGCTCCGCCGCCACCTTCCCCCGAACCTCCCCAATCAACTTCAGCACATCCCTTGCCGCGTCCGGAATGTTCGTCCCCGGCCCAAAAATCGCCGCGACGCCCTTCTCCTTGAGAAAATCATAGTCCTGATGCGGAATCACGCCGCCGCAGATCACGAGGATGTCGTCCGCGCCCTGCGCGCGCAAGGCGTCGATCAGCAGCGGCGCCAGCGTGCGGTGCCCCGCCGCCTGCGAACTCACGCCGATCACATGCACGTCGTTGTCGATGGCGTCGCGGGCGGCTTCCTCGGGGGTCTGGAACAGCGGGCCCACGTCCACGTCAAAGCCGATGTCGGCGAAGGCGGTGGCGATCACCTTGGCGCCGCGGTCGTGGCCGTCCTGGCCCATCTTG
>CAZOZE010000024.1:0-2535 GCA_964584215.1 uncultured Rhodobacterales bacterium | reverse complement strand
CCTCGAACCCGATGACGAGGTCTGCGAGGCGCGCGAAGCCACGCCATAGCACGGTTGTTCCGGGCGGCGGGTCGTGTCGCCGATCGAGGTAACCGCCGAGGCGGGCGACGGCGATGATGTAGGCGTTGAGGGTGCGCTTTTTCTCTGGCGGTCTTGCGGGCGCCGTCCGATCGAGCACGATCAGTTCGGTATCGGTGAAGACGGCGTCCGGCGTGCCGGATGGGTCAGCCCTACCGAGCATGGTCATCCAGAAGATCCGCCAGGCGGTGACGCAGGCCAGCGCGATGCAATTGGCGAGCCGGTCGGCAGTGGTGAGACGGACGTCTTCGACACGGCAGCCGGTCTTGAGGGTCTTGAAGAAGGTCTCGATGCTCCACCGGCGGGCGTACCATTCGAGCTTGTGGACAGCGTCAGCGTGGTTGCTGACGTCGAGGTTGGTGATCAGCTTCCACAACAGCGGTTCCCGGCCTTCGGGCGGGTCGATCTCGCGGGCGTGGATGATCTGAAGGCTCTGATAGGCGTAGCATTTCTGCTTGCCGATCGGCGGGCGCACCTTCATCGAGGCGAAGCTGACCGACAGGCGCGCCGCCTGCGGCTGGCCGGCGGCGTCGCGGAAGCGGACGAGATGCGTCCCGCTGGGTTCGATTTCGGCCATCACCTGCGCGATGGTGGTGTCGCCATCCTCGGCCAGCCGGTCGACGCAGGATCTGACGAGAAATCGGGTCCCGAGTTCCTGGGCGAGACAGAACAGCTCGTAGATGTCGCTCTCGCGATCGCCGATGTGCACGCAGCGTTCCGGCGCGCCGATGAGTTCGGTCGACAGCCGCATGTTGTCCAGCCAGCGCATGCTTTCCTTGCGCTCGATCGGCACCCGGGTCGGGTTGACCTTGCGCTTGAGCGCCTTGGTCCCCCTGAACTTCTCGCGCGACCAGAACTTCGCCGCCGTCAGCCCAAGCGGCAGGCCGTCCGGCGTCACGGCGAGGCTGGCGTGCATGAGCATACCGCAGAGGGTGTGCTGAGTGTGGCGCCCCTCCTTCGTCTTGCGCCCGCACGAGGTCTTCGTGAAGCCGATCTTCTCCGGCGCGGCGCGCTTGAACGAGAATTCGGTCGTGTCCTGCAAAACGAGGATCGGGCCCTCCATCGCCTGCGCACGCAGCGCCGAAGCGGCGAAGTGACCTGCGAGAATCTTGTCCTCACTGACGTTCTCGTTCGCAAAGAACCGATAGGCCGCCTTCGTGTTCGCCCAGTCCTGGAACGCCGTCGGCAGGGACCTGCCCGGCCGCTCACCCATCGCGGCGCGCATGGCGCCCAGCCGTCGGTTCAGGCGCGCATCGCCCAGATCGCTGCCTGCCGTCTCGTTCTCCACCCACGATCCCATGCCAGCACCCGATCTGTTGAGGCGCCAGACAACGAATCACGACCGATTCCACCTGATCAACACCGAATGTGCCGCCGCTCTTCAGGAAACTCTCAACTTGTGGGTAACTTCAAGCCTCACCGTAGGCTTACACTCCAGCAGAACGCTGGTGTGATCGGCGCCGGCTGTCGCGTCACGCCGAACAGCGGGTTGAAGCCCGCATACCTGCGGGACGCCGTCGCCGCCCTGAAGCAGGCCCGGCGCCCTGCTGGCGACGACCTCGTCCGCCATGTCGCTCCGCTCGGCAGGGAACACATCAGCCTGACTGGCGGCTACATCTGGCCCGCTGCGCCGATGGCGGGTCCGCGCCCGCTCCGGGAGAAGCCCTCGATGCTCGCCGCGTGAATTCCTTGATTGTTCAGGCAAACCGGACAATCGGAGCACTTTCGTGTCGTGACCCCCAGGTGGATCGAGACCATCTGCGCGACGGCGGCCAGCGCCGGCGGGCGGGGACAGTCCTGGATGTTCTCGCGCACCGGACCGCTCATACCGCCGTCCTGGCCTGCGGCGCGGCACACCTGAGCACAGCAGGACCGCAGCCATGCTGCGGCAGTCCCCCGAACGACGGGGCCCTGATCTGGCGCCCCCGGCGTCATCACGAGGGGGACTGCGGCGTGCGGGCTGCGCCCCGGTTCAGGTCCGCTGTGAACACCAGAGGCCCGGACACGCCTTCGTCGCGGCGGCTGAACGCCCCAAAGCGGCCTGGCCAGGTCGTCGTCCTGCAAATCGTGGTGCTCGATCTGTTCATGCACCGCCGTTATCACCCATGCGCGACTGTATGGATCAAATCCCGGCCTCACGTGCGCAACAAGACCCTGCGCGGGTGTCATCCGACTGGCTGTTCAACGCGTTTCGACTTCGCCGCCGCGACCGGCCGCTTTCGGGAGAAGGCGGAACGATCCAGAAAGTTTCGGCGCCGTCAGACCGAGAACAGGCGAGGGTAAGCGGTAGCCCCCATGCATTCTGGAGAACGCGCCCCCTGACTTACTGCGCGTTCTCGCCAGCCGTCTCCAGCGCCCGATAGACCGTCATCCGCGACACGCCCAGGTCGCGGGCGATCTGCGCCTTGGAGGTTCCCTCGGCGGCGCGCCTGCGGATCTCGGCGTCGTCGATGCGCT
>CAZOZE010000023.1:0-4699 GCA_964584215.1 uncultured Rhodobacterales bacterium | reverse complement strand
CGCCACCGACATCGCCGCGCGCGGCATCGACGTCGAGGGCGTGACGCATGTGGTGCAGTTCGAGCTGCCCGACGAGCCGGAGAGCTACACGCACCGCATCGGCCGGACGGGGCGCAACGGCGCCACCGGCATCGCCATCACCCTGTGCGACGAGACCGAGCGCGACAAGCTGGCGGCGGTGGAAAAGCTGATCCGCCGCGCCTTTCGCCCCGACGGCAGCCTGAGCGACGAGCCGCCCGCGCCGCCCGCGCGCGGCCAGAAGGCGCCCGGCTCCAAGGCGATGCGCCGGGGCCGCAACCGCAGACCCGCCGGCCGCGCCGCGGCCTGAGCCTGACCCTGCGCGCGGCGGCCCGAGCCTCACGGCCCGGCCGCCGCGACCCGCCGCCGCGCGGCGCAGACGCGCCTTGCGCGGCCGGCGACGGCGCTTGAGCGTTTTCCGCCTGACCGGGGGGAGAGCCAGCCGATGCCGAACCGTCCCAGCTTCACCGTGGGGATCGAAGAGGAATACCTCGTCGTCGATCGCCAGACCCGCGATCTGGTGATCCGTCCCGACCCCGCCTTCCTGACCGCCTGCGCCGAGCGGGTCGGCGAGCAGGTGACGCCGGAATACCTGCAATGCCAGGTCGAGGTCGGCACCCGCCCGCACGCCGACGTCGGCGCCGCCATCGCCGAGTTGCGCAGCCTGCGCGCGGGCGTGGCCGAGGCCTGCGCCGCGTTCGGCTACGCCCCCATCGCCGCCTCGACCCACCCGTTCGCCGAGTGGCGCGACCAGACCCACACCCGCAAGCCGCGCTATGACGCGCTGCGCGCTGATCTGGGCGACGCGGCGCGGCGGCTGCTGATCTGCGGGATGCACGTCCATGTCTGCGTCGAGGACGAGGATCTGCGCATCGACCTGATGAACCAGATCACCTATTTCCTGCCGCACCTGCTGGCGCTGTCATGCTCCTCGCCGTTCTGGCGCGGACAGGACACCGGGTTGTCTTCCTACCGCCTCACCATCTTCGACGCGCTGCCGCGCACCGGCCTGCCCGACCGGATGGAAAGCTTCGCCGAATACCGCCGTCTGGTCGATCATCTGGTCGGCGCGGGCTGCATCGAGGACGGCACGAAACTGTGGTGGGACATCCGCCCCTCGGCGCGGTTTCCCACCGTCGAGCAGCGCATCACCGACGTCTGCCCGCTGCTGGAGGACGCCGCCGCCATCGCCGCGCTGTATCAGTCGCTGATGGCCTGGCTGTTCCGGCTGCGGGCGCGCAATCAGCGCTGGCGGCTGTATCCGCCGACCATGCTGCGCGAGAACCGCTGGCGCGCGATGCGCTATGGCCCCGACGGCGCGCTGATCGACCACGGGCGCGGCGAAAAGGCCGCGTTCCCGGCGCTGGTGGAGGAGATCATCGATCTGGTCAGCGAGGACGCCGATGCGCTGGGCTGTCTCGACGCGCTGCGCCATGCGCGCGCGATCGCGCAGCGCGGCGCCGGCGCCCGCCGCCAGCGCGACGTCTTCTCACGCGCCAGGGAGGCGGGCGCCGACGACCATGCGGCGTTGCAGGCGGTTGTGGACGATCTGATCGCGGCGTTCGGCGCGTCCTGAGCTGCGCTTCAGATCGAAAAGCTGGTCCCGCAGCCGCAGCTTGCGGTGGCGTTGGGGTTCTGCACCGCGAACCGCGCGCCGATCAGTTCATCCTTGAAGTCGATCACCGAGCCGGACAGGAACGGCAGCGACTCCGGGTCGATCAGCACCTTGTCGGCGATCACAAGATCGTCATCCCGGGCCGCCGCCTCCAGCGCGAATTCATACTGAAATCCCGAACAGCCGCCGCCCAGCACCGCGACGCGCAACATTCTCGCCGCGCCCTCGGCCTCGGCGATCTCGTCGATGCGCGACAGCGCGCGCAGCGTGACTTCGACAGGCATCGTGAGTTGCATTGCGAACGCCTCTGCCATTTCCTACGAATATCGCATACGTTTAGGAATGTAGTCCAAGCAGGAGAAACCGCCAAGATGACGCGGATGCCGGATTTCGCCCTCTACACCACCGATTTCTCGCCCTGCGCCGCCGCAGCCACGCGCGGGCGGCTCCATGAGGAGGGCGAGAGCGCACACCGCTCGCCATTTCAGCGCGACCGCGACCGAATCATTCATTGCAGCGCCTTCCGCAGGCTCAAGCACAAGACGCAGGTGTTCGTCGAGCACGAGGGCGACCATTACCGCACCCGCCTGACCCACAGCATTGAAGTGGCGCAGGTCGCGCGCACCATCGCCCGCACCCTGCGGCTGAACGAGGATCTGGCCGAGGCGGTGGCGCTGGCGCATGACCTCGGGCACACGCCGTTCGGCCATACCGGCGAGGACGCCCTGGCGGCCTGCATGGCCCCTTTTGGCGGCTTCGACCACAACGCGCAGGCGCTGAAGATCGTCACGGCGCTGGAGCAGAAATACGCCGCCTTCGACGGGCTGAACCTGACGTGGGAGACGCTGGAGGGGCTGGCCAAGCACAACGGCCCGCTGCTGGACGCGCCGGACGCCCCCCGCGACGCGCTGCCCTTCGCCATCGCGGACTATGACGCGCGCCATCCGCTGGAGCTGCACACCTTCGCCGGGCCAGAGGCGCAGGTGGCGGCGCTGGCCGACGACATCGCCTACAACAACCACGACCTCGACGACGGCCTGCGCGCCGGGCTGTTCACCGCCGAACAGGCGCGCGCCCTGCCGCTGGTCGGCTGCGCCTGGGCGGCGGCGACCGCGACCCACCCCGGCCTCGACCCCGCCCGCGCGCAGGCCGAGGCGCTGCGCCGCGTGTTCGGCGCCATGGTCGAGGACGTGCTGGCCGAGACCGAAAGCCGCCTCTGCGCCGCCGCGCCGAAAACCGCGGCCGACGTGCGCGCGCTGGGCGCGCCGGTCGTGGCGTTCTCGGCGTCGATGCGCGCGGAAGTCGATACGATCCGCGCCTTCCTGATGCGCAACATGTATCGCCACTGGCGGGTGATGCGGATGCGCGCCAAGGCGGCGAAGGTGGTGACGGAGCTGTTCGACGCCTTCACCGCCGAGCCGCGCCTGATGCCGCCGGAATGGGCCGATCAGGCGCGCGCGGGCGGCGACGCGGACTGCGCGCGCACCGTCGCCGACTACATCGCCGGCATGACCGACCGCTTCGCCCTGCAGGAGCACCATGTGCTGAACGACCCGCTGGCGCGGGCGTGAGGCGCGCGGCGGCGCAGGCCGGTCGCCGGATCGTCGGCTTCATGCCCGATCTCGCGCGGCGCTCGCCCGGCGCCGCCGTCGGCGTGATCTTTGGCGCCGCTGTCATATCGGGCGGCGCCTGTTTCGCCGCCAGACGCTTCGTGGCGCCTGCAGGGCTGCGCGCGTCGATAGCATCCCTCGGCGCCTGAAAGGCGACATCGCTCTCCTGGCGTGGCGATCCCCGATGCGCCGGGCGCGCCGCCGCCGATGGTTCCATGACCGGCGCCGCGCGCCTGGCTGGGGGACTTTTTCGCCAGGGAGCGGAGCCTTGAGCGCGATTGCGCCCGTGCTGCGCTGGCTGCGCGCACTCACGGTCGAGGTCCGGCGCCTGCGCCACGGTCGGGCGGGGCTGGCCGGATGGGAGCAGCCCCGGCGCATGGGCCGGGGCCGCGGGATGCGCTTGGGCGCGCCTTACAGCTTGGGCCGCGGCGTCGCGCCGACGCTGGGCGGCAGGATCGGATAGACCACCTGCGGCTGCGCGCCGGTCAGGCTTTCAAGGAAGGCGACGATCTGCGCCGTCTGGCTCTCGTCCAGCGACGCGCCAAGCTGGGCCGTGGCCATCACGCCGACCGCCGTGCCCAGATCCCACACCGCGCCGGAGTGGAAATAGGGCGGCGTCAGCGCGATGTTGCGCAGGGTCGGCACCTTGAAGGTGTATTCGTCGCCCTCCGCTTTCGTCACCATGAAACGGCCCTTGTCCTCGGGCGGCAGGATCGACCAGCCCGGCTTCTCCACCACGCCGAACGGCTGATAGCTGTCGCCGCCGAGATTGCGCCCGTTGTGGCAGGCGGCGCAGCCCTGCTCGATGAACGCGGCCAGCCCCGCCTTCTGATCCGGGCTGAGCGCATCGTCCTCGCCGCGCAGGAAGCGGTCGAACGGCGCGTTCGGAGTGATCAGCGTGTCCTCGAACGCGGCGATGGCGTCGGTGGCGTTGGCGAAGGAGATCGGCGCCGCCGCGTCGGGAAACGCTTTGGCGAACAGCGGCAGATAGCCGGGAATGCCGCTGAGCTGCTCCACCACGTGCTCCGGGCTCGACCCCATCTCGACCGGGTTCTGCATCGGCCCGCCCGCCTGTTCGGCCAGATCGGCGGCGCGACCGTCCCAGAACTGCGCGGTGTTATAGACCGCGTTCAGCACGGTCGGCGAGTTGCGCCCGCCCTGCTGCCAGCGGTGACCGGTGGAGAACGCCGCCAGATCGGCGCCGCCGGTGCCCAGGTTGTGGCAGGTGTTGCAGCTGATGTTGTGCCCCTCCGACAGCCGCGGCTCGAAGAACAGCATCTTGCCGAGCTCGACCTTCTCCGCCGCAGGCGCCGGGTCGGGCGCCAGCGGGATCGGCTCGAACAGCGCCAGCGCATCGGCGCGCAACGTGGCGTCGTCCGTCGTCGCGGTCTGCGCCTGCGCGGCGCCCGAGACGGCGAGGCAGGCGATGAGGGTGAGGAATGATGAAACGCGCATG
>CAZOZE010000022.1:0-6212 GCA_964584215.1 uncultured Rhodobacterales bacterium | reverse complement strand
CGCCTTCGGCCTTCAGCAGTTCGGCGCAAAACGCTTCGTCGCTGTCGATCCGCGCGCCGGAGGGCGCCGTTTTGCCGATCGCCCCCGCGCAGGACGGATAGACGTAGAACGCCCCCTCCGGCGTGGGGCAGCTCAGGCCCTCGGCGTCGTTCAGCATCGCCACCACCAGATCGCGGCGGCGCAGAAAGGCCGCGCGGCTGGTCTCGATATAGTCCTGCGGCCCGTTCAGCGCCTCCAGCGCCGCCCACTGGCTGATCGAGCAGGGGTTGGTGGTGCTCTGGGTCTGCACCGTGCGCATCGCGTCCACCACCGTCTTCGGCCCGGCGCAATAGCCGATGCGCCAGCCGGTCATCGCATAAGCCTTGGAGACGCCGTTGACGGTGAGCGTGCGGTCATAAAGCGCCGGGGCGACCTGCGCCGGGGTGGCGAAGGAAAAACCGGGGTAGGCGATGTGCTCATACATGTCGTCGGTCATCGTCCAGACGTGCGGATGGTGTTCAAGAACGTCGGTCAATCCCCTCAGTTCGCTGGCCGAATAGCCCGCGCCGGAGGGGTTGGACGGCGAGTTGAAGATGAACCATTTGGTGCGCGGCGTGATCGCGGCCTCCAGCGCCTGCGGCGTCAGCTTGAAGCCGCCCTCCAGCGTCGTCGGCGCGATCACCGGCGCGCCGCCCGCCAGCCGCGTCATGTCGGGATAGCTGACCCAATAGGGCGCCGGGATGATCACCTCGTCGCCGGGGTTCAGCGTGGCGAGCAGCGCGTTGAACAGCACCTGCTTGCCGCCGGTCGAGACCATCACCTGAGACGGATCGTAGGAAAGTGCGTTCTCGCGCCGGAACTTGGCGACGATCGCCGCCTTGAGCTCGGGGATGCCGTCGGGCGCGGTGTATTTGGTCTCGCCCCGGTCGATGGCGGCCCGGGCGGCGGCCTTGATGGTGTCGGGCGTGTCGAAATCCGGCTCGCCCGCCGACAGCGCGATCACGTCGCGCCCCTCGGCTTTCAGCGCCCGCGCCATCTGGGTGATCGCCACGGTGGGCGAGGGTTTTACGCGGGCGAGGGCGTGGGAGAGAAAGCTCATGGGCGCGGACTCCGGGCTGCTGCGCCGTCTCTAGGCCTGTCCCGCGCGCCGGTCCAGCGGGCGAAGGCGCGCCCGTCGATCACCGCCAGCCCCAGCGCCCAGGCGCGCGGGCTAAGGGAGCGGGGCGGGGTGCATGGCGGTCTCCGGCTGGGCGCGCCACCATCGACCGGAACGGCCCGCGCCCGCCACCCGGTTCCTGCGCGGCGCTGATCGCGTTAGGCTGCGCGGCATGACGAGCAGGGGAACGTGACCGCATGACCGAGACATGGTTCGACGACGACGCCGCGACGTTCGGCGACCGCATGGCGACGGCGCGGGAGCGGCTGGGCCTGAGCCAGGCGCAGCTTGCGCAGCGCATCGGCGTGAAGGCGCAGACCATCGCGGCGTGGGAGCAGGACCGCGCCGAACCGCGCGCCAACCGCCTCCAGATGCTGGCGGGCATGCTCAACGTGCCGATGGTCTGGCTGATGACCGGCGCCGGCGACGGACTGGCGGCGCCCGACGACGAACCCCGCGACACCGCGCTGCTCGCCCTTCTGGCGGAGCTGCGCGAGGCGCGGCTGGCGCAGGCCCGCGCGTCGGAGCGGATGGCGCGGCTGGAGAAGCGGCTTCAGGCGCTGGTCAACCGCGCCTGAAGGGGCTTTGCGCGCCGCGCGCCCGCGCCTATGGTCGCGCAAAACCGGCGCGGGAGGCTTTTCGTGAAATTCGGCATCGACATCGGCGGCACCAAGATCGCGGGCGCGGTGATCGACGCCGAAGGGCGCGAGGTCGCCGCGACCCGCCTGCCCAACCCCAGGGGCGACTACGCCGGGACCATCGCCAACGTGGCCGCCGTCACCCGCACGCTGAGCGAGCGGCTGGGCGCGGCGCCGCAGCGCCTTGGCGTCTGCGTCTCGGGCAACGTGCGGGAGGCCGGCGGCGAGGTTCTGCTGGGCACCGCGCGCTGGCTGAACGGCCACCCGTTCCGCGACGACATCGCCGCCGCCGTCGGCGCGCCGGTCAGGCTGGCCAACGACGCCGACTGTTTCGCCCTGTCCGAGGCGGCGGACGGCGCCGGGGCGGGCTTTCGCACCGTGTTCGGGGTGATCCTGGGCACCGGGGTCGGCGGCGGCTTTGTGGTGGAGGGTCGTCTGGTGACCGGCGCGCGCGGCATCGCGGGCGAGTGGGGCCATATCCCGCTGCCGCGCGCCTCCGCCGAAGAACTGGCGGCGGGCCCGTGCAGTTGCGGGCGCCTGGGCTGTCTCGAGACGCTGCTCTCGGGCGGCGCGCTGGCCGCCGACTTCACCCGCGTCACCGGCCGCGCGGTGGCGGACGCCCGCGCGCTGGCCGATCTGGCGGAGGGCGGAGACGCGCAGGCGCTGGCGGCCTTCGACCGCTATGAGGAGCGTCTGGGCCGCGCGCTGGCGATGGTGGTGAACCTGATCGAGCCGGACGCCTTCGTGTTCGGCGGCGGCGTCTCCAACGTCGCGCGCATCTACGCCAACACGCCCGCGCTGATGGCGCCGCATGTGTTCGGCGGCGTCTGCGAGACGCGCCTGCTGCGCAACGCCCACGGCGACAGCTCCGGCGTGCGCGGCGCGGCGCGGCTGTGGGATCACTGAGAGGGAATGGGCCGATGGCCGAGACACGCGAAACACGCCTGAAACGCCTGCGCATCCGCTGCTGGCGGCGCGGCACCAAGGAGATGGACCTGCTGCTCGGCCCCTACGCCGACGCGCCGCTGGCCGCGCTCGACGACGCTGAACTCGACGCCTTCGAGGCGATGATCGCCGAGAACGATCAGGACCTCTACGCCTGGATCAGCGGCGCCGCCGAGGCCGACCCGCGCCACATTGCTGCGCTGGCGCGGGTGGCGGCGCATCACGGGATACCGTTTCAGAAGGGGTGAGCGCGATGGCGACCGCAGGGACGACGATCGGATTCATCGGGCTGGGCAACATGGGCCTGCCGATGCTGCGCAACCTGCTGAAGGCGGGCCACGCCGTGCGCGCCTTCGACCTCAGCGACGCGGCGAAGGCGGCGGCGCGCGCGGCGGGCGCCACGGTCGCCGACAGCGCGGCGGAGGCGGTGGCGGGGGTCGCGGCGGCGGTCACCGCGCTGCCCGCCGCGCGGCATGTCGAGGCGGTCTATCTGGGCGAGGGCGGGATCGTCGCCGCCGCGCCCGAAGGCGCGCTGTTCATCGACTGCTCGACCATCGACGTCGAGACCGCGCGCGCGGTCTCGGCGGCGGCGCGGGCGGCGGGGCGGCGGATGCTGGACTGCCCGATGTCGGGCGGCGTCGGCGGCGCGACGGCGGGGACGCTGACCTTCATGGTGGGCGGCGCGGCGGCGGATTTCGACGCGGCGGCGCCGATCCTGCGCGCGATGGGCAAGAACATCTTCCACGCGGGCGGCCCGGGCGCCGGGGCGGCGGCCAAGATCTGCAACAACATGATGCTGGCGATCCAGATGATCGCGGTTTCCGAAGGCTTCAACCTCGCCGCGAAGCTGGGGCTGGAGGCGCAGAAACTGTATGAGATTTCCTCGACCGCGACCGCGCGCTGCTGGTCGCTCAACGATTATTGCCCGGCGCCCGGGCCGGTTCCGGCGGCGCCGTCCAATCGCGGCTATGCGCCGGGTTTCGCCGCCGATCTGATGCTGAAAGACCTGCGAATCGCCATGGAGGCGGCGCAGGCGGCGGGGGCGGTCACGCCGCTGGGCGCGCAGGCGGCGCAACTCTATGCGATGATGGCCGCCGCAGGCCACGGCGGCGACGATTTCTCCGGCGTGATCCGCTTTCTCGACGGCAAGCCGTGACACATTTTCGTCCGCATTAACCGACTGTTCCGATTTATCGCGAAATGTCGCGGTGAAATCTTGGTCATGCGGAGAGCAGGCGATGAGCATTCAGGGCAAGGCCGTGGCGGCGCCGTCCGACGTTGCGACGGACGAACCGGCGGGGCGTTACGTCGATACGCTTGCGCTGGTGGAGCGGCTGCACCGGCTGCTGCTCGACGTCATCAAGGATGAGTTCGAGCGGCTGGGCCTGCTCGACGTCAACCCGGTGCAGGCGCTGCTGCTGTTCAACATCGGCGACAACGAGGTGACGGCGGGCGAGTTGAAGTCGCGGGGTTATTATCAGGGCTCCAACGTCTCCTACAACCTCAAGAAGCTGGTCGAGGCCGGCTACATGCACCATCAGCGCTGCGGCGTGGACCGGCGCGCGGTGCGCATCCGGCTGACCGACAAGGGCCGCGCGATCCGCGAGTCGGTCGGCGCGCTGTTCGACCGCCACGCGACCGATCTGGCGACGCGCGGCCTGTTCGGCGGCGACGCGGGCGCCGAGGTGGCCAACGGCCTGCGCCGGATCGAGCGGTACTGGACCGAGCAGATCCGCTATATCTACTGAACGCAGGCGCGCGGGCGGCGGAAAGCCGCCGCGCCGCGCCGCGCGCAGCGCAACGGAAAAAAAACTGTTCCGGGCGCATCAAGAAAAGGCCGACGAATCAAGGGAAACAGAGTAACGTTTTGTCCGAGGCGCTATGGATCGGCTTGCTGGCGCGGGCGGTCCGTAATAACCAACGCGAAACAGCGTGGACGACGAGCAAGTGATGGCGACAACCGGGACGGCCACCCTCCGGGGCTTTGATTCGTATCGGGTCAGCCTCGGCGACGAAATGCGGGGCGAGCGCGCTTCGCTCGGGAAATCTCTGCTCGACGTTCAGCGCGACCTGCGCATCAAGGCCGCCCACATCGACGCCATCGAGAACTCAGACCCCGGCGCGGTGCCCTACAAGGGGTTCGTCACGGGTTATGTGCGCGCCTACGCCCGGTATCTGGGCATGGACGAGGACGTGGTGCTGCGCCGCTTCTGCGAAGAATCGGGCTTCGATCCGGGAAACGGCGCGCTGGCGCAGAACGGCGCGCAGAAGGCGGGCGCGCCGCGGCGCGACTATGCGGCGGCGGGCGCGCGGCGCGACGACCTGGACGCGGTGATCGCGGGGTCGCGGCTGGCGGCGGCGTCGCGGTCGGCTTCTGTGAGCGCCGATCTGGGCGCGACGCTGCGCGGTCTGGGCTCGCTCGCGGTGCTGGCGACGCTGGTCGGCGGGCTTGGCTACGGCGCTTGGAGCCTGCTGGAGAATATCCAGCGCGTCGATTTCGCGCCGCTGCCGCAGGCGCCCGACGCGCTGGCGGCGGCGCCCGACCTTGACGCCATGACGCGCGTCGCCCGCGCAGGCGCAGTGCCCGCGCCGATCATCGACGCGGCGGCGCTGGCGGCGGTCTATGCGATGCAGGAGGTCGCGCCGCCCCGGCTGGAGGCGCGCGACGGCCCTATCTCGGCGCTCGATCCCGCCAGCAGCGGCGTCTACGCCGCCGCGCCGCAGGCCCCGGCGGGCGACCCGGCCAGCGTGCCGCTCGACCCCGCGTTCGCCGCCGCGGTCGAGCAGGCGGTGGACACGGTGCTGGCGGAGGCGCAGGCCGCGCCGGTCGCCGCAGCGTCGGCCGCCCCTGTCCACACCGGCGTCGCGCTGGTCGCCGAGAGCGAGGCTTGGGTGCGCGTGCGCAACGCCACCGGCGGCGTGATGCACGAGACGCTGATGCAGCCCGGCGAGGTCTGGCGCGCGCCGCAAGGCGCAGAGGGGCTCACCCTGCGCGCGGGCAACGCGGGCGGCGTGTATCTGGAGATCGACGGCGCGCGCTTTGGTCCGCTGGGGCGACCCGGCGGCGTGGTCTCAAACGTTCTGCTCGACGCCGAGGCCGTGCGCCGGGTGTTTCCGGCGGCCGACGCGCCGGCCGCCGCGCCGCTGGTCACCGCCGAACGGACCGCGCTCGCGACTCCATGACCATCGACGGAAGCCGCGCGTCGCGCTAGTCTCGTCGTGGCATCCGTCGTTGAGAGATCGCAGATGAGCATTCGTCCCTGGCGCGACATCGCGCGCCGCCAAAGCCGCCGCATCATGGTCGGGAACGTGCCGGTGGGCGGCGATGCGCCGATCACGGTGCAGACGATGACCAACACGCTCACCTCCGACGCGCGCGCCACCATCGCGCAGGTGATCGCCTGCGCAGAGGCGGGCGCCGACATCGTGCGCGTCTCCTGTCCCGATGAGGACAGCACCCGCGCCCTGCGCGAGATCGTGCGCGAAAGCCCGGT
>CAZOZE010000021.1:0-3373 GCA_964584215.1 uncultured Rhodobacterales bacterium | reverse complement strand
CTTCACCGCGCGCCGCGCGATCCTCGACCCGCTGCTGGGGCTGACCAGCCTCGACCGCGCGGCGCGCGCGGCGAGGGTCGCGGCGCTGGCGGCGCAGGTGGGCCTGCCGCCGACGCTGCTCGACCGCTTTCCGCATCAGCTGTCGGGCGGGCAGAAGGCGCGCGTCGGCATCGCGCGCGCGCTGGCCACGGCGCCAAGGCTGCTGATCCTCGATGAGCCGACGGCGGCGCTGGACGTATCGATCCAGGCGGTGGTGCTGAACCTGCTGGCCGATCTGCGCGCGCAACTGGGCATGGCCTATCTGTTCGTCAGCCACGACCTGCACGTGGTCCGGCTGCTGTGCGACCGGGTGCTGGTGATGCGCGACGGCGAGATCGTCGAGCAGGGCGACGCCGAGACGGTGATGACCCGACCGAGCCACCCCTACACCCGCAGCCTGATTGACGCGGCGCCGCATCCGCCTTCCCCCGCAAACACCCCCGCAAACACCCCTGCCGACACCCCTGTGGAGACCCCGCCATGCGCGATCTGAGCTTTGAGCGCGACAGCCTGCACGCCTTCTATCGCGCGGGCGGCGACCCCGCCGCCGTGCTGGCCGAGGCGCACCGGCGGCTGGCGGCGGCGGGCGATCCGGGCGTTTTCATCCACCTGATCCCGCTGGCGCAGGCGCAGGAAGCCGCGCGCGGCCTGCCGCCGTTCGACGCCGAGGCGTTCCCCCTGTGGGGCCTGCCCTATGCGGTGAAGGACAACATCGACGTGGCGGGCTGCCCCACCACCGCCGCCTGCCCCGCCTTCGCCTATGCGCCCGACGCCGACGCGACGGTGGTCGCCCGGCTGCGCGCAGCGGGGGCGCTGTGCCTGGGCAAGACCAACCTCGACCAGTTCGCCACCGGCCTCGTGGGCCTGCGCACGCCGTATCCGGCGCCGCTGAACGCGCTCGACCCGCTGATCCCGCCCGGCGGCTCGTCGTCGGGGTCGGCGGTGGCGGTGGCGCGCGGGATCGCGACCTTCGCGCTGGGCACCGACACGGCGGGGTCGGGGCGCGTGCCCGCCGCGTTCAACAACATCGTCGGGCTGAAGCCCTCGGTGGGCGCGCTCTCGAACGCGGGCGTGGTGCCCGCCTGCCGCACGCTCGACTCCGTGTCGGTGTTCGCGCTGACGGTGGCCGACGCCTGGGCGGCGTTCGCCGCCGCCGCCGCGCCCGACCCGCTGGATGCGTTCTCGCGCGACCGCCCCGCTCATGGCTTCGGCGCCGCGCCGACAGGTTTGCGTGTGGGGGTTCCGTCGCAGGCGACGCGCCGGTTCTCCGGCGACGCGGCGCAGGCGGCCAGCTTCGAGGCGGCGCTGGCGCGGCTGCGGGGCCTCGGAGCCGAGATCGTCGAGATCGACTTCGCGCCGTTCTACGCCTGCGCCGCGCTGCTGTATGAGGGCGCGTGGGTGGCGGAGCGGCTGGCCGCCGTCGAGGATTTTCGCGCCGCCAACCCCGGCGCGCTGCACCCGGTCACCGAGGCGATCATCGGCGGCGCGGCGCGCCTCAGCGCGGTAGACGCCTTCAACGGCTTCTATCGGCTGGCGGAATTCCGCCGTCTGCTGGCGCCTGTGATCGACGGGGTGGACCTGCTCGCGGTCCCCACCATCCCGGCGTTTCACACCGTCGCGGAATTCGAGGCTGATCCTATCGGACCCAACAGCGACTTCGGAACCTACACCAACTTCGTCAACCTGCTGGACCTGTGCGGGATTGCGGTTCCCACCGAGCCGCGCGCCGACGGGCGGCCCGGCGGCGTGACGCTGCTGGCGCGGGGCGGGCGCGACGGCCTGTGCGCCTCGGTCGCCGCCGCGCTGCACGCGGCCTGCGCGCCGACGCTGGGCGCGACGCACGCGCGCGCGCCAGCGGCCCCGGCGGCTCCGGCGCCGCTGGCCGCCCATGAGACCGAACTGCTGGTGGTCGGCGCGCATATGACCGGTATGGCGCTGGAGGGCGAGATGTGCGGCCATGGCGCCCGCCCGCTCGGCCCCGCGCGCACCGCGCCCTGCTATCGGCTGTGCGCGCTGCCCGGCGCCCCGGCGCGCCCCGGCATGATGCGCGTCGCTGAGGGCGGCGCGGCGGTCGCGGCGGAGGTCTGGGCGTTTCCTGCGGATCGCCTCGGCGCATTCCTCGCCGCGATCCCGGCGCCGCTGGGCGTCGGCCGGGTGCGGCTGGCGGACGGGCGCGAGACGCTGGGCTTTCTCGCCGAGGCCGCCGCCTGCGCCGACGCGCCCGACATCACCGCCTTCGGCGGCTGGCGGGCGTGGATGGCGCGCGGGGTGGACCCGGCCGCCTGACGCAGGTCGCCGGAGCGCCGGAGCGGAGATCGCAGCGATCGCAGGATCATTACCGAAAGGCGGCCGTCTGAGCAGGGCTCCGAATCCAATTCACCCAGCCGGTGACGCAAGGATGCTCTGGAGGTGGCATGTTGACCATCCGGCGCGTTTTCTTCGGGATTTGATCGAGCTTTTGTCGCGTGCGGCGCGCACGAGGTTGAGGGCGAAGTGTCTGACGGTGTCCATGTTTCGGCCGCCGTGACCCTTGCGCAGGCGGGAGAAGTCGTCGCCAAAGGCGACAGCCTGCCCCGGACCATGATCCGACGTCGAGCACCCGGTGCAGGCGGTTTTCGATGGGCGTGGTGGATTTGGCCGACACCTCGACGCCAGGCCGGCACCTTGCAGGAGCCCGCGCGCAGATCGTCGCCGAACCAGGCCACCACGAGGCTGAAGCTCTCCACCGCCGGCTCCTCCTCGCCAATGAGCGTGAGACATCTGACTGGCTGAAGTTAACACTTGAGGGCGCAGGAGAACGAACCCGATGGTTATGCCCTCTGAGATGCCGTTATCGCCGGATGGATGCCGGTCCGGATGCCGGTTCTGGACGGGGTGATCAGCGTCTGATGATTGCCGTGCTTGCTCAGCAGCTCGGCCACCGTCGCCTCACCCCTGATCGCCTCCAGCGCCACCTTCGCCTTGAACGCGGCGCTGTAGCGCTTCCTCTTTCCAGCCACTCGATCCGTCCTTCTCAGCTCGTGGATCAAGCGGAGCTCGGTGTCACATAGATGGAGACCACTTCATTCCGACAGCGCCGAACGCTCAGCGGCTCTCATATCCGCCCATCGCGCACACGATCCGCCATTCCTCCGGCGTGACCGGCTGCACCGACAGCCGCGAGGTGCGCACCAGCGCCATGTCCGCCAGCCTCGGCTCGGCCTTGACCTGCTCCAGCGTCACCGGGCGCGGCATCGGCGCGACGGCGCGGATGGCGACGCACTCCCAGCGGGGATCGTCGGTTTTCGGGTCGGGGTGGATTTCGCGGCAGACCTCGACCACGCCGACGATCCGC
>CAZOZE010000020.1:0-5801 GCA_964584215.1 uncultured Rhodobacterales bacterium | reverse complement strand
TATGTGGCGCAGGTGGTCAGGCCGTTCTTCCGCGACCACTTCGCCCGCATCGACCGGCAGGTGGTGCTGGTCGATCTCCTGGGCGCGCTCGACGCCGGGCCGGGGGCGGTGGCCGACCTGCGCGCGGCGATGGCGCAGGTGCTGGGGTGTTTTCGCCCCGGCGCCAACGACTGGCTGAGCGCGCTGCTGGGCCGCAGGCTCGACCGGGTGCTGTTCGCCGCCAGCAAGGCCGACCATGTGCACCACGACCAGCACCCGCGCATGACCGCGATCCTGAGGGCGCTGATGCGCGAAAGCGTCGAGCGGGCGGCGTTTCGCGGCGCGAAGGTCGAGGCGCTGGCGCTGGCCTCGCTGCGCGCGACCGTGGAGCAGGAGATCGCGCGCGACGGCCGCCTGCTGCCCTGCGTGCGCGGGCGATTGCTGGACACCGGCCGCGAGGCGGCGCTGTTTCCCGGCGATCTGCCCTCCGACCCGCAGCGGGTGCTGGCCGAGGCGGTGGAGGGGGCTGCGCGCGACGCGCATTGGCTGGGCGGCGATCTGTCGGTGATGGCCTTCGCGCCGCCGCCGCCGGGGGGCAGACCCGGCGACGGCCCGCCCAACATCCGGCTGGACCAGGCGCTGGAGTTCCTGATCGGCGACAGGCTGGCGTGACGCGAAACACCCAAAGGAGACCGCGATGACCGACCCACGCCGCGCGCCGATCCTGTTTCAGGAGGGCGATCCCGCGCTCGACAGCCCGGCGCCCGACCCCGCCGCCGCGCCGCAGCCCGACGACGACGGGCCGGAGCCTGCGACGCTGCGCGCGCTGAAGGCGAGTCGCGCGCGCGGCTCTGCGCTGGCGCGCTGGTTCTGGGGCGCCGCAGCGGGCTTCGTGACGCTGGCGCTGTCTGTGGCGGCCTATGATTTCATCGCCGGGCTGATCGCGCGCAACCCGCTGCTGGGGGCGCTGGCGGGCGGGCTGGCCGCCGCCGCCGCGCTGGCGGCGCTGGGCTTTGCGGCGCGCGAGGCGGCGGCGCTGTCGCGGCTGGGCCGCATCGACGCGATCCGCGCAGGCGTGGCGCGGGCGCTGGCGGAGAGCGACCACGCTCAGGCGCAGGCCAGCCTCGCTAAGCTGAAGGCGCTCTACGCCGCGCGGCCCGACCGCGCCTGGGCGCTGGCCGACATCGACGCGCGCGCGCCCGACCTGCTGGACGCGCCCGCGCTGGTCGAACACGCCGAGCAGACCCTGATGCGCGACCTCGACGCGCGCGCGCAGGCGGCGGTGGGCGAGGCGGCGCGGTCGGTGGCGGCGGCGACGGCGTTGATCCCGATGACGCTGGTCGATGTGCTGGCGGCGCTGGCGCTGAACCTGCGGATGATCCGCGCGGTGGCGGAGATCTATGGCGGGCGCGCCGGGTGGCTGGGGTCGTGGCGGCTGCTGAAGCTGGTGGCGGCGCATATCGTGGCCACCGGCGCGGTGGCGATGGGCGACGACATGCTGGGCGCCGCGTTCGGCGGCGGCGTGGCGTCGAAGCTGTCGCGCCGTTTCGGCGAGGGGCTGATCAACGGCGCGCTGACCGCGCGCATCGGCGCCGCCGCCATCGAGGTGTGCCGCCCGATGCCGTTCCACGCGCTGCCCCGCCCCTCGGCGCGCGGTCTCGCCGCCTCGGCGCTGCGTGGATTGTTCGGCGCGCGATCAACCTGACGTCGGCTGGCCTTGTCACGCGACGGGCCTGTGTCATTGTTTGTTAATGGCGGCGCTGGACAACACTCTGACCGCCCGCAGCCGCAAGGAGCGCCGGGAATTTGACGATGGCGAAATTGGACCGGTCTGAAGACGCGGCCGCGCCGCTGGCGGCGCGCTTTGACGCGGTGGTGCGCGCTCTGGTTGAAGAGCTGGGGCCCAAAGGCGGCGACAAGCTGCTGCAGGGCCTGACGGCGCGGCTGGGCGCGACGCTGGGCGCGGACATCTGCCTCATCGCCACTCTGCCGGACGCGCGCGACGCGCTCGTGGTGCGCGCGGCGTGGCGGGCCGACGGCGCGGATTTTCCCGAAACGCCGCCGCTGCGCGGCCGACCCTGCGAGAATGTGCTGGACGGCGCGCCGCACGCCTGGGCGGCGGGGCTCATGGCGCTGTTTCCCGACGCTGCGCCGCTGCGCGCCGCCGGGCTCGACGCGTATGCCGGCGTGCCGTTGCGCAACCCTCACGGAGACGTGATCGGCGTGATGGCCGTGTTGTCGCGCACCCGGCTGCCCGAGCCGGAGACGGCGCTGCGGCTGCTGACCAGTTTCGCCGGGCGCGTCGGGCTGGAGCTGGAGCATATGGAGACGGTGGCGCGGCTGAGCGCGGCGAATGCGGAACTGAAGGCGGCGCGCGGCGCCGAGGCGGCGGCGGCGGCGCGGTTCCACGACATCGCCGCGCTGAGTTCCGACTGGTTCTGGGAGACCGACGCCGACCACCGCTTCAGCTTCCTGTCCACCACCATCGCCGGGGTGAGCGGCATGACGCCCGACGACCACGTGGGCAAGACCCGCGAGGAGTTGATGGGCGACCGTCTGCACCCTGACGACGCCCCGACGCTGGCCGCCCTGCGCGAAACGCTGGCGGCGCGCCAGCCGTTCCGCAACGTGATCTACCGCTACTCCGGCCCCACGGACGAGCAGCGCTGGGTGCGCATCAGCGGCGGCCCGGTGTTCGACGCCGACGGGCGTTTCACCGGCTATCGCGGCGTCGGCGGCGACATCACCGAACTGCGCGTCGCGCAGGAGCAGGCGTCGCGCAACGCGCAGACCCTGCGCGAGGGCGTCGAGGCGATGGGCGCGGGCTTTGGCCTCTACGACGCCGAAGACCGGCTGGTGCTGTGCAACGACCTCTACCGCACGATGCCCGCGCGGCGCGGCATGGCGCGGATCGAGCCGGGGATGACCTTCGAGCAGATCGTGCGCGGCCATCTGGAGGACGGCGTCTATGAAAGCCCGCTGGCGCGCGCCGACCCCGAGGCGATGGCGCGCAAGCGGCTGGAACGCCACCGAAACCCCGACGGGCGGCCTTTCGAGGAGCCGTTCATCGGCGGCCGCTGGTACGAGATCACCGAGAAGCGCACCGCCGACGGCGGCACGGTGATCGTGCGCACCGACATCACCGCGCAGAAACACGCCGAGCGCCGCCTGCTGGACGCGATCGAGTCGGTGCCGGTCGGCTTCATCATGTGCGACCCGGACGACAATTTCCTGCTGTGCAACCAGCGCTACCGCGATCTCTATCCCGAACTCGTCCCGCGGCTTGAGCGCGGCGTCAGCTTCGCCGAGATCTGCGAGCTGTGCGGCGACGTGGTGGACGCCGAAGGCCGCGCCATGGTGTTCGACGACTGGCTGCGCGCCCGGCTCGGCCGCCACCGCGCGCCCTATGGCCCGTTACAGACCGCCACCCAGAGCGGGCGCACCGTTCTGGTCTGGGAGAGCCGCACCAGCGAGGGCGGCTACGTCGGCGCGCATGTGGACATCTCGGCGCAGGCGCTGATGCAGGAGCAGCTGGCGCGCGAGACCCGCCGCGCCGAGGACGCGCTGGCGGCGCGCGCGCAGTTCCTCGCCAACATGAGCCATGAACTGCGCACGCCGCTCAACGCGATCATCGGCTTCGCCGATTTGATTCGGCTGGAGACGAAGGGGCCGCTCGACCCGGGCTACAAGGAGTTCGCCGAGACCATCAAGCAGTCGGGCGCCTTTCTGCTGAGCCTGATCGTGGACATCCTCGACATGTCCAAGCTCGACGCCGGGCAGATGAAGGCGCACCAGAGCATCCTGCACCCCGAACCGCCGATCCGCGAGGCGGTGGGGATGCTGTCGCTTCAGGCGCGCAAGAAGGGCGTCAAGCTGCGCCTTGCGCTGCCGCCCGCCTTGCCCGCCGTCTGGGCCGAGCGGCGGCGCGTGGTGCAGATCGTGCAGAACCTGACCTCCAACGCGGTGAAGTTCACCGACAAGGGCTCGGTGACGGTCTCGGCGGCGGTCGAGGGCGACATGCTGCGCATCAGCGTCGCCGACACCGGGCGCGGCATGACCGAGACCGAGATCGCGCTGGCGCTGGTCCCGTTCCAGCAGGTGCGCTGTCCCGATGGGCGCGAGACGCTGGAAGGCACCGGCCTCGGCCTGCCGCTGGTCAAGGCGCTGGCCGAGTTGCAGGGCGGGCGGCTGATCGTTGAAAGCGCGCCCGGCGCCGGCACCACCGTCAGCGTCACGCTGCCGCTGTCGCTGGTGCAGGGCGACGCCGCCGGCGCGCCGCCGGAGAGCGTCGCCACCTGACCGCTCAGCCCTTGCCGCCGTGGCGCATCAGGTGCAGGTCGCGCCAGGCCAGCAGCTGATCGGCGGCGGCGGCGCGCCCGGCGCGGCGCAGCGCCTCGGCCTGTTCGGTCAGCGCCGCGTAGTCCTCGGCGAGACCGTCACCTTCGTGCGATCCCGCGTCGCAGGCGTCGTTCATCACGCATCATCCTTCAGTCAGAGCATGCGCGGTCCGGCATCGGCGCGCCGTCATCTTATTGACGTTGACGTAAGGGGAATATAAGAAATCGTCACATTCTGTTCGAGTCATTAATTAACCAAAAGATAAAAATTCAACGCAAGGCCGCCATGCGCCATGGTCATGGCGCACGCCGGGGCGCCGCGGCCCGCGCCGATGTGGACGGCGCCGCGCGCCGCTGCTATGAGCGCGGCCATGATGATACCGGCGCGCAGTCGAATTAGCCGCCCGGCCTCCCGCAGCGGAGCGCCGGGATCAGCGCGGCGCGGCGCCTGACCGGGCGCGGCCGCATCGCAGCCGCCACGCATCCAGACCATTCGCGGGGAAACCATGTCCGCAGACCCGACTGCCGCCAGCAGCGCGCACGACTACAAGCACACCCTGTTCCTGCCCAGCACCGCCTTCCCGATGCGCGCCGGGCTGCCCGCGCGCGAGCCGGAGTGGCTGGCGCGCTGGGCGCGGATGGACCTCTATCGCCGCCTGCGCGAAACCTCCGCCGGGCGTCCGCCGTTCGAGCTGCACGACGGCCCGCCCTACGCCAACGGCCACCTGCACATCGGCCACGCGCTCAACAAGATCCTCAAGGATTTCGTGGTGCGCTCCCGCCAGATGCTGGGCTTTGACAGCGCTTATGTGCCGGGGTGGGACTGTCACGGCCTGCCGATCGAGTGGAAGATCGAGGAAGCCTATCGCGCCAAGGGCAAGAACAAGGACGCGGTGCCGATCAACGAGCTGCGCGCCGAATGCCGCAAGTTCGCCGAGGGCTGGGTGGACATCCAGCGCGACGAGTTCAAGCGGCTGGGCGTGACCGGCGACTGGGACAACCCCTATCTCACCATGACCTTCGACGCCGAGGCCGCCATCGCCGAGGCGTTCCTGCAATTCGTGATGAACGGATCGCTCTATCAGGGCAGCAAACCGGTGATGTGGTCGCCCATGGAGCAGACCGCGCTGGCCGAGGCGGAGGTCGAGTATCACGACCGTCAGGTGGAGACGGTGTGGGTGAAGTTTCCGGTTTTGGGGCTCAATTATGACGTAAGTGCGCGGCCAGAGCTTTTTGACGAACGCAGGTCAGAGGATTTGATGATCCAAGAGGCAAGCGTGGTCATCTGGACCACTACCCCTTGGACCATCCCCTCCAACCGCGCCGTCGCCTTCGGCACCGACATCTCCTACGGCCTCTACGAGATCATGGAGGCGCCCGAAGACAACTGGGTGAAGCCCGGCGAGCGGCTGGTGATGGCCGACGCATTGGCGGAAGGCGCTCTGTCTCGCGCGCGAGTGTACAGTTTCAAACGCCAAGTGGATA
>CAZOZE010000019.1:0-6180 GCA_964584215.1 uncultured Rhodobacterales bacterium | reverse complement strand
CGCTGTTCATGAACATCGGCACCACCACCGAGGCGGTGGCCCGCGCGCTGGGCGCGCATCGCAACCTGCTGGTGATCACCAACAACCTCAACGTCGCCAATACGCTGGCGCAGAATCCCTATTGCGAGGTGATCGTGGCGGGCGGGGTGCTGCGCCGCTCCGACAACGGCATCATCGGCGAGGCGACGGTGGATTTCATCCGTCAGTTCAAGGTGGATTACGCGATCATCGGCGCCTCGGCCATCGACCCCGACGGCGCCCTGCTCGACTATGACTTTCGCGAAGTGCGGGTGGCGCAGGCGATCATCGCCAACGCGCGGCGGGTGTTTCTGGTCGCCGACGCCACCAAGTTCACCCGCTCCGCCCCGGTGCGCATCGCGCATCTCTCCGAGATCAGCGCGCTGTTCACCGACGCCCCGCCGCCCGACAGCATCGCCAAGCTGTGCCGCGAGCACGAGGTGGCGGTGCGCGTCGCCGAACCGGCTCAGGCCGCCGCGTCGGTCTCCTCCTGAGCCGCCAGCCCGGCGAACAGCCGCCGCTGCTCCACCGTCCAGGCGCGGATGTCGTAACGGCGCACCCGCTCGCGCAGGATCTTCATGCGCGCGCGCTGTTCCTCCTCGGGCATGTCGAGCGCCTGGTCGATAGCTGCGTCCATCGCCCGATTCGAGAACGGATTGGCCATCACCGCCGCCGCCAGCGGCACGGCGGCGCCGGCGAATTCCGACAGCACCAGCGCGCCGGTGCCGTTGCGCCGCGCCGCGACGTATTCCTGCGCCACCAGGTTCAGCCCGTCGCACAGCGGCGCGATCCAGCACACGTCCGCCGCCTTGTGATAGGCGACCAGCTTGCGAAACGCGATGGCGCGCGAGATCAGCGACACCGGCTGCCACGCCAGCCGCCCGAAACGCCCGTTGATACGCCCGGTCAGCTCCTCGATTTCGCGCTGCACCGCCTCATAGACCGCCATGTTGCGGTTTGCGGGCACCGAGACCAGCATCAGCCGCAGCTTGCCGATCAGTTCGGGGCGCCGCTCGAACAGCCGCTCATAGGCCAGCAGCGTCTCGACGTTGCCCTTGGTGTAGTCGGTGCGCGACACCGACAGGATCAGGCGGCAATCGCCGACCTCGGCGCGGATTTCGCCAAGCAGCGCCTGCGTCTCGGGGTCGTCGGCGACCTGCTCCACATAGTCCGCGTCCACGCCCACCGGCCAGGCGCTAAGCGCGATGTCGTGGCCCTTGAACGACAGCCGCGTGGGCGTCGCCATCTCCGACAGCGCCGCGCCCTGCGGCGAGAAATCGGCGCGCGTCGCCTGCTCCGCCGTCAGCGTCGCGCCGCACAGCGCATGGGCGACATGCGCGAAGTTGGCGGCGTAGCGCGGGATGTGGAAGCCCACCACGTCGCAGGCCAGCAGGCTCTCGACGATCTCCTGCCGCCACGGCAGCACCGAGAACATGTCCGCCGACGGGAACGGCGTGTGGTGGAAGAAGTTGATCTTCACATCCGGCTTGAGCTTGCGCAGATAGCCCGGCGCGAGCCAAAGGTTGTAGTCGTGAAACCACACCACGCCGTCTTCGGCCACCTCCGCCGCCGCCGCCTCCGCGAAGGCCCAGTTCACCTCGCGAAACGTCGGCCAGTCCACGGGGTCGTAGTTATAGCGCTCCTTGAAGCCATGCAGGATCGGCCAGATCGCCTCCTTGGAGGTGACATGGTAGAAGCTTTTCACCTGCGCCGAGGTCAGCGGCAGGCGCGAGACGCGATAGGCGCCATAGCTGTCCTCGATCTCGATCACGCGCTCGAAGGCGGCGCGCTCGGCCGCGTCGTCCACCTGCTCCCACGCCACCCAGGCGCCCTTGCCGTCGCGGCCCATGAAGCTTTTCAGCGTCGGCACGATGCCGTTGGGGCTCTTGTTCTCGCGCAGGGTGGGCACGCCATCGACGAGCACCTGCTCATAGGGCTGGCGGTGATAGACGACGACCAGATCAGACGGCATTGCTGTATTCCCTTCCGTAATCATCCAGGCCAAAGCGCGCCAGCGCCTCGGCGATGCCCGCCGCGCCGACGCCGCGCGCGACATGGACATGCGGGCGGTCCGCGACCTGCGCCAGCAGCGCAGGCTCAGACCCGCCCACCGCCACCGCCGGAACCCCGGCGTCGAACATCGACAGATCGTTGAGCGTGTCGCCCGCCGCCAGCACGCGGGCCGGCGCCAGCCCCAGATGCGCCACCAGCCGCTTCAGCGACGGCCCCTTGCTGACGCCCTTGGGCAGCACGTCGAAATAGCGGTCGGCGGAGATCAGCCAGTCCAGCCCCATCGCCGCCACCGCCGCCTGCGCCGCGCCGTCATAGCTCTCCGGGTCGTAGTCATAGCTGACGCGGTGGCGGAACGGCGTGGGTTGCAGGGTCAGCCCCGCCGCGCCGTCCAGCGCCGCGCGGACCTGCGCGCCCCGGTCGCCCCATGCCTGCGCGATCGGCGCCTCCAGCGCCGCCAGCGGCGCGACGCGGCGGTTCTCGACGGCGGCGATGGTGGTGCCCACGTCGCCGATCACATAGTCGGGCCATGGAACCCCGCCCGACCCGCACAAGCCTTCGATGAAGTCCGGGTCGCGCCCGGTGACGAAGATCAGCCCCATCCGGTCGCGCCGCGCGTCGATGGCGGCGTAGAGCGCGCGGCGGTCTGCGTCCGACCCGCCCAGAAACGTGCCGTCGAGGTCGGTGGCCAGAGCATAGTCCCAGGCGGCGCTCATGGGGTTTGATGGCGCCTGCGTCATGCAACCCTCCCTGGTCGTCCATGGCGCGCGCCGGCGGCAATGAGCGCCCGGTCGATCTGTCCGTCGACAGACCGACCCACGGCCGCCCTGCGGGGGGCGGCCCCGGATCGCTCAGCGACGTCGTTCATGCGGCAGCCCCCCTCGGCTTGCGGCTTTCGCCTCCGGCCGACCGCCCCCGGCGTCCCTCCACCGGAGGGCCGCGCATCGGGGCCGGGGCGAATCGCGCTCATGACGCCGCCGGGTGGTCGAGCGCCACGTCCATCGCGCGCGGCTCGGCCTCAAGCGGGCTGGTCCAGAGCCGGTTGAACGCCTCGGCGAACGGTGCGCCCTCGTGCACCACCGACCGCACCGCCTCGCAGATCGGCATGTCCACGCCGCGCGCGCGGGCCAGATCGGTGACCGACAGGGCGTTGGCGACGCCCTCGACCAGCACCTTTCCCGACGGCGCGTCGCCGCGCCCGCGCGTCACGCCATAAGCGTAGTTGCGCGACTTGGGGTCCGACGCAGTAAGGCTGAGGTCGCCCATCCCCGACAGGCCGCTGACGGTCTCGCGCCGCCCGCCAAGCGCCTCGGCAAGCCGCTTGATCTCGTCGAGGCCCCGCGTGATCAGCGCTGCGCGGGCGTTGTGGCCGAAACCTGCGCCTTCGGCCATGCCGCAGGCGATGGCGATCACGTTCTTGACCGCGCCGCCGACCTCGACGCCTGTGATGTCGTCGGAGATGTAGGGGCGGAAGGTCGCGGTCCCCAGCGACAGCGCCAGCCGCGCGGCGACGCTGCTCTCAAGGTCGGCGCCGCCCGCGCAGGCCGAGGCGATCACCACCGCCGTCGGCAGGTCGCGCGCCACCTCGTCGGCGAAGGACGGTCCTGAAAGCGCCGCCGTGGCATGGCCCGGCGCCGCCTGTTCGGCCACCGCGCTCATCAGCAGGCCGGTGTCGCGCTCGATGCCCTTGGCGGCCAGCGCTGCGGGAACGCCGGGGGCCAGCACCGCCGCAAGCCGCGTCATCGTCTCGCGCAGCGCGTGCGACGGCACCACCACCAGCGCCAGATCGGCGTCCGCTGCGGCCGCCGCCAGATCGGCGGTCGCGCGCAGACCCTGCGGCAGCGCCACGTCGCCAAGATAGGCGGGATTGCGCCCCGTGCGGTTGATGGCGTCGGCGTGGTCCGCATGGCGCGTCCACAGCACCGTGTCGCGCCCGGCGCGCACGGCGACGGCGGCCAGCGCCGTTCCCCATGCGCCGCCGCCGATCACTGCGATGCGGCGATAGGGAGTGTTGCGCTCAAGCGCCGGATGACGCGCGAGGTCGATGATCGGCATCGTGCCTCCTTGGTTGGATCAATGCAGATTTGCGTGTTCCAGTTTTATATACCCGCTGCGCCGCACAATGCAAGTATGCAACGCATCACGAAGCCAAAAACTTATGATTAACTTTTTGGTTCGGCGGTTTATGGTATTTATCTGTATTTATGATTGCTGGATTTTTGCCGGCGAAATAATTGATGACCAGAATTATTTATCAATATCATCAGACGGCAGGGCGCTGAACAAAAACGCGCGCCGATGTGTCTCCGCCCTGCGCCCGCTTCCCCCGCCGTCGCGCTTGGGCTATGCACCGCGCCGGACAGAAAAAGGAGTCGCCGCCATGGGCTATCGGGTCGCGGTCGTCGGCGCCACGGGCAACGTGGGCCGCGAGATGCTGAACATTCTCGCCGAGCGGGAGTTTCCCGTCGATGAGATCGCCGTGCTCGCCTCGCGCAAGTCGCTGGGCACGCAGGTCAGTTTCGGCGACCGCACCCTCAAGACCACCGACCTCGACACCTTCGACTTCGCGGGCTGGGACATCGCGCTGTTCTCGATCGGCGCCGAGGCGACCCGGACCTATGCGCCGCGCGCGGCGGCGGCGGGCTGCGTGGTGATCGACAACTCGTCGCTCTACCGCATGGACCGCGACGTGCCGCTGATCGTGCCGGAGGTGAACCCCGACGCGATCATGGACTATGCGAAGAAGAACATCATCGCCAACCCCAACTGCTCGACCGCGCAACTTGTGGTGACGCTGAAACCCCTGCACGACCGCGCGCGCATCCGCCGCGTCGTGGTGGCGACCTATCAGTCGGTCTCCGGCGCGGGCAAGGAGGGGATGGACGAGTTGTGGCTGCAGACCAAGGGCGTCTATGTGCCGGGGCAGGAGCGCGCGCCGTCGAAATTCACCAAGCAGATCGCCTTCAACGTGATCCCGCACATCGACGTCTTTCTTGACGACGGCCAGACCAAGGAAGAATGGAAGATGGTCGCGGAGACCAAGAAGATCCTCGACCCCGCGATCAAGCTCACCGCGACCTGCGTGCGGGTGCCGGTGTTCGTCGGCCACTCCGAGGCGGTCAACATCGAGTTCGAGGAGCCGCTGAGCGCCGAGGAGGCGCGCGACATCCTGCGCGAGGCGCCGGGCGTGCTGGTGATCGACAAGCGCGAGGACGGCGGCTATATCACGCCGGTCGAATGTGTCGGCGACTTCGCCACCTTCGTCAGCCGCATCCGCGACGACAGCACCATCGACAACGGCCTGAACCTGTGGTGCGTCAGCGACAACCTGCGCAAGGGCGCCGCGCTGAACGCGGTGCAGATCGCGGAGCTGCTGGGGCGGCGGGCGCTGAAGAAGGGCTGAGGCGCTCGCTAGCCCTCAGCCCCAGCGCGCGACGGCGGCCTCGTCGCTTTCGCGCGCGTCCACCCAACGCGCGCCCGAGGCGCCGGCCTCCTTCTTCCAGAACGGCGCGCGGGTCTTGAGATAGTCCATCAGGAACGCCGCCGCCTCGAACGCCGCGTGGCGGTGGCGGCTGGCGGCCAGCACCAGCACGATGTTGTCGCCCGGCGCCAGCGGCCCGACGCGGTGGATGATGGCGACGCCGCTCAAGGGCCAGCGCGCGCGCGCCTGCGCCTCGATCTCGGCCAGCGCGCGCTCGGTCATCGCGGGATAATGCTCCAGCGTCATGCGCTGGTCCGCGCCGCCGCCCGCGATCTCGCGCACCAGACCGGTGAAGCTGACCACGGCGCCTATGTCGCGGTCGGTCGCGGTCAGCGCCGCGATCTCGGCGGCGATGTCGAAATCGGCCTCCTGCACCCGCACCGCCATGTCAGCCGCCGGTCACGGGGGGAAAGAACGCCACTTCGCGCGCGCCCTTCAGCGGCGCGGTCATGTCGGCCATGGTCTGATCGACCGCTACGCGCACCGCGCTCATGTCGCTGAACGCCGCCGCATAGCGCGGCTCGCGCGCCCGCAGCTCGCCCACCAGATCGGCCACCGTGGCGGCGTCGGTCTGAACCTCCTCGCGCGCGGCGCCGATGCGCTCACGCAGCCAGGCGAAATAGAGCACCTGCATCTCAGCCCTCTCCCCGCCTCACGAACGCAAGGCCGCG
>CAZOZE010000018.1:0-6071 GCA_964584215.1 uncultured Rhodobacterales bacterium | reverse complement strand
GCTGCGGCTGACCGGCGCCGCCTATCACGCCGAGGGCCAGACCGTGCGATTCGTCTGGGACGGCGCCGAACACGAGGCCGCGCTGCCGCTGATCGGCGGCTTTCAGGGCGCCAACGCGCTGATCGCGGCGGGGCTGGCGATCGGCGCGGGCGCCGAGCCCGGCGCGGTGTTCGCCGCCCTGCCCGCCCTGCGCGGCGTGCGCGGGCGCATGGAGCATGTCGCCACCCGCGCCAACGGCGCGCGGGTCTATGTCGATTACGCCCACACCCCCGACGCGCTGAGCGCCGCGCTCGCCGCGCTCAGGCTGCACACGCCCGGGCGCCTTGCGGTGGCGTTCGGCGCCGGCGGCGACCGCGACGCGGGCAAGCGGCCGCTGCTGGGCGCGGCGGCGGCGGCGGCGGATCTGGTGATCGTCACCGACGACAACCCCCGCTCGGAGGACCCCGCCGCGATCCGCGCCGCGATCCGCGCCGCCGCGCCGGAAGCGGAGGACTGCGGCGACCGCGCCGAGGCGATCCTGCGCGGGGTTGACGCGCTGGGGCCGCAGGATCGCCTTCTGATCGCCGGAAAGGGCCACGAGACCGGACAGATCGTCGGCGCCGAGACGCTGCCGTTCGACGACGCCGAGATGGCGCGCGCGGCGGTGGCGGCGCTGGACGGCCCCGACCTGAACGACGCCGAGGGAGACGCTCCATGACCGCCCCACTCTGGACCGCAGCCGACGCCGCCGCCGCCACCGGCGGCGTCGCGCGCGGCGACTGGCGCGCGTCGGGCGTCTCGATCGATACGCGCAGCCTTGCGCCCGGCGATCTGTTCGTCGCGCTGAGCGGCGCGGCGCGCGACGGCCACGGCTTCGTCGGCGACGCGCTGGCCCGGGGCGCAGGCGCGGCGATGGTGGCGCATGTCCCCGGCGAGGTGTCCGCCGATGCGCCGCTGCTGATCGTCGGCGACACGCTGGAGGGCCTGCGCGGGCTGGCGGCGGCGGCGCGGGCGCGGACCGGCGCGCGCGTGATCGGCGTCACCGGGTCGGTCGGCAAGACCGGAACCAAGGAGATGCTGCGCGCCATGATGGCCGATCAGGGCGCGACCCACGCCGCCGAGGGCAGTTACAACAACCACTGGGGCGCGCCGCTGACGCTGGCGCGGATGCCCGCCGCGACCGGCTTCGCGGTGATCGAGATGGGCATGAACCACCCCGGCGAGATCGCGCCGCTCAGCCGCCTGACCCGCCCGCATGTGGCGCTGATCACCACGGTCGAGGCGGTCCATACCGAGTTCTTCGACAGCGAGGCGAGCATTGCCGACGCCAAGGCGGAGATCTTCGAGGGACTGGCGCCGGGCGGCGTCGCCGTGCTGAACCGCGACAACCGCTGGTTCGAACGGCTGGCGGCGGCGGCGCGGGCGCAGGGCGCGCGCGTGGTCGGGTTCGGCGCGGACGCGCAGGCCGACGCCCGGCTGCTGTCGGCCGACCTGCGCGGCGGCGCGACCGTGGTGCGCGCGGCTTTCGACGGCGCGGAGATGGTGTTCAAGATCGGCGCGCCGGGGACGCACCTTGCGATGAACGCGCTGGGCGCGCTGGCGGCGGCGCAGGCGGCGGGGGCCGATCTGGCGCGCGCGGCGCTGGCGCTGGCGGGGTGGCGGGCGCCGCCGGGGCGCGGCGCGCGCTGGCGGGTGCTGCTGGGGCCGGGCGGCATGGATGGCGCGGTCGATGTGATCGACGAAAGCTACAACGCCAACCCGGCATCGGTGGGCGCGGCGCTGGCGGTGCTGGCGGCCAACCCGGTCAAGGACGACGTCGGCCGCATCGCGCGCGGCCGCCGCATCGCGTGTCTCGGCGACATGATGGAGCTGGGCGCGCAGGAGACGGAGGCCCACGCCGCGCTCGCCGCGCATCCGGCGATGGCGGAGGTCGATCTGGTGTTCTGCGCCGGGAACAGGATGCGCGCGCTGCACGACGCGCTGCCGCACGAGAAACAGGGCGGCTGGTTCGCCGACGCCGACGCCTGCGCCGACCGGCTGCGCCGCGCCGTTGACGCGGGTGACGTGGTGATGGTCAAAGGCTCGAAATCCATGCGCATGGGCGGCGTCGTGGCCGCCCTCAAGCGGCTCGGCGCCGCGCGCGACCCCGACGCGCCGCCAGAGGAGATCTAAGGGTGCTCTACCACCTGCTCACCCCGCTGTCGCAGGGCGGCGACGTATTCAACCTGTTCCGCTACATCACGTTCCGCGCGGGCGGCGCGTTCATGACGGCGCTGATCCTCGGCTTCATGTTCGGCCCCGCCGTGATCCGCGCGCTGCGCCGGATGCAGAAGAAGGGCCAGCCGATCCGCGACGACGGCCCGGCCAGCCACATCGTCGCCAAGGCGGGCACGCCCACCATGGGCGGCGTGATGATTCTCGGCGCGCTGGTGATCTCGACGCTCATGTGGGCGCGGCTCGACAACGGCCATGTCTGGCTGGTGACGCTGGTCACGCTGGGTTTCGGCGCCATCGGCTTCGCCGACGATTTCTCGAAGGTGACCAAGTTCAACGTCAAGGGCGTGCCCGCGCGCTATCGCTTTGGCGCCGGGCTGGCCATCGCGCTGCTCGCCGCCGTGTGGGCGGCGTGGCTGCAACCTGACGCGCTGAGCCGCCAGCTGGCGCTGCCGGTGTTCAAGGACGCGCTGATAAACCTCGGGTTCCTGTTCTTTCCGTTCGCGATGCTGGTGATCGTCGGCGCGGCGAACGCGGTGAACCTGACCGATGGGCTGGACGGGCTGGCGATCATGCCGGTGATGATCGCGGGCGGCGCGCTGGGGGTGATCGCCTATGTCGCCGGGCGCACCGACTTCACCGAGTATCTCAACCTGCACTATATTCCCGGCGTCGGCGAGATTGCGATCTTCACTGCGGCGCTGATGGGGGCGGGGCTGGGGTTTCTGTGGTGGAACGCGCCGCCCGCGATGGTGTTCATGGGCGACACCGGATCGCTGGCGCTGGGCGGCGCGCTGGGCGCGATCGCGGTGGCGACCAAGCACGAGATCGTGCTGGCGGTCATCGGCGGGCTGTTCGTAGTCGAGGCGCTGAGCGTGATCATCCAGGTCGCGTGGTTCAAGCGCACCGGCAGGCGGGTGTTCCTGATGGCGCCGATCCACCACCATTTCGAGAAGAAGGGCTGGCGCGAGGAGACCATCGTGATCCGCTTCTGGATCATCTCGGTGATCCTGGCGCTGATCGGCCTTGCGACGCTGAAGCTGCGGTGAGGGCGATGGCGGCATATCCGGCGCCAGGGGGCTTCGCGTCGGTCCGGGCGCGCGCGCGCGGCGAAGGCGGCGTCTGGCGGCTTCGCGGCGCGGATGCGCCCGTAAAGGCGAGTGGTTGCAGCACGCGCGCCCTCTCCCCTGCCCTCACCCCTGCCCTCTCCCGCGCGCGGGAGAGGGGGCGAAATCTGCAAGGATGGCGCCACTGCGGCGGGAAGCGTGCTGACGGCGCCGATTTCGCTTTCTCTGCCCCATCGGGGGAGAGGGTCGGGGTGAGGGGGCGGGCGACGCCACTGCGGCCGCAGCCATGATCGCGGTGCGCGGGTTCGAGGGGCGGCGCGTCGGCGTGCTCGGCCTCGGGCGCTCCGGCCTTGCGACGGCGCGGGCGCTGGCGGCGGGCGAGGCGGTCCCGGTGTGCTGGGACGACGGGGCGGCGGCGCGCGAGGCCGCCGCCGCCGAGGGCTTCGCGGTCGAGGATCTGACCCGCGAAAAGGCCTGGGCCGACACCCGCGCGCTGATCGTCTCGCCCGGCGCGCCGCATCTCTACCCCGCGCCGCACCCCGCGCTTGAAGCGGCGTGGGCGGCGGGCGCCATCGTGGACAACGACATCGGGCTGTTCTTTCGCGCGCTGGGCATGACCGACTCGCAGGTGCGGGTGGTCGCGGTCACCGGCTCGAACGGCAAATCCACCACCACGGCGCTGATCGCGCATCTGCTGCGCGTTTCGGGGCGCCCGGTGCAGATGGGCGGCAACATCGGGCGCGGCGTGCTGGACCTCGACCCGCCCGCCGACGGCGAGACCTTCGTGCTGGAGCTGTCGAGCTATCAGCTTGATCTGGCGCGCGCGCTGGCGCCCGACGTGGCGGTGTTTCTCAACCTCTCGCCCGACCACCTCGACCGCCACGGCGGCGAGGGGGGCTATTTCGCCGCCAAGCGGCGGCTGTTCGAGCTGGGCGCGCCGGTCCGCGCGGTGATCGGCGTGGACGACCGCCACGGCCGCTTTCTGGCGGCGGCGTCGCGGGAGGACGCGGCGACCGGCGATCCTGTGACCGAGATTTCGGCGGCGCGGCGCCTGCGCGGGCCGGGCTGGTCGGTGTCGATGAACAAGGGTTTTCTCACCGAATGGCGCGACGGGTCGCAGGGCGCGGCGCTCGACCTGCGCGCCGCCCCCGCGCTGATGGGCGCGCACAACCACCAGAACGCCTGCGCGGCCTATGCGGCGGCGCGGGCGCTGGGGCTGGGGCCGAAGGCGATCGAGAAGGGGCTGCACAGCTTCGCAGGGCTGGAGCACCGCTTGCAGAAGATCGCCGAGATCGGCGGCGTCGCCTATGTCAACGACAGCAAGGCCACCAACGCCGACGCGGCGGAAAAGGCGCTGCTGGCCTGTGACCGCGTGCGCTGGATCGCGGGCGGCGTGCCCAAGGCGGGCGGGATCGGGCCGCTCAAGGCGCTTTTCGGGCGCGTGGCGAAGGCGTATCTGATCGGCGAGGCGGCGCAGGATTTCGCCGCGACGCTGGGCGACACGCCCCATGCGCTGTGCGGCGATCTGGCGGCGGCGGTGCGGCGCGCATCGGCGGAGGCGCAGCCGGGCGAGACGGTGCTGCTCAGTCCCGCCTGCGCCAGTTTCGACCAGTTCACCGACTTCGAGGCGCGCGGCCGCGCCTTCGCCGCGCTGGTGGACCAGATCGCAGGAGAGCGCGGATGAGCGAGACGACCTTCGGCGCCACGTCGGGCCCGCGCGCGGCGGCGCCGCTGCACGACGCCTCGGTTCTGGGGCGCTGGTGGCGCAGCGTCGATCAGTGGAGCCTGTGGGCGGCGGGCGCGCTGTTTCTGATCGGGATGATCCTGGGGCTGGCCGCCTCACCGCCGCTGGCCGAGAAGAACGGGCTGCCGCACTTCTACTATGTGATCCGGCAGGCGTTTTTCGGCGGCGTCGCCATGGCGGCGATGGTGGGGCTGTCGATGGCCAGCCCGCGTCAGGTGCGCAGGCTGGCGAGCCTCGGCTTCGCCGCCTGCCTTGTGCTGGTGATGCTGCTGCCGCTGTTCGGCACCGATTTCGGCAAGGGCGCGGTGCGGTGGTATTCGCTGGGCTTCGGCTCGGTTCAGCCCTCGGAGTTCCTCAAGCCGTTCTTTGCCGTGTTCGCGGGCTGGCTGTTGTCGGCGTCGGCGCAGGAGAACGGCCCGCCGGGGGCGCTGTTGTCGCTGATGCTGGCGGTGCTGGTGGCGGGGATGCTGGCGCTGCAGCCCGATTTCGGCCAGGCGACGCTGATCCTCGGGGCGTGGGGGATCATGTATTTCGTCGCCGGGGCGCCGGTGGCGCTGATCCTGATCCTGGGCGCAGGGGTGCTGGGCGCGGGGGTGGCGGCCTATGAGTTCTCCGGCCATTTCGCCAGCCGCATCGACGCCTACCTCAGCGCCGAGGTGCAGCCGCTGACGCAGATGGGCTACGCCACCGACGCGATCCTGTCGGGCGGGCTGTTCGGCGTCGGCGTCGGCGAAGGCACGGTCAAGTGGAGCCTGCCCGACGCGCACACCGACTTCATCATCGCGGTCGCGGCCGAGGAATACGGGCTGGTGTTCTGCCTGATCATCATCGCGCTGTTCGCCGCCATCGTCGGCCGCGCGATCCTGCGGCTGCTGCGTGAGGGCGACGCCTTTGCGCGGCTGGCGGGGCTGGGGCTGGCGGCGCTTTTGGGGATGCAGGCGCTGGTCAACATGGGCGTGGCGATCCGCCTGCTGCCCGCCAAGGGCATGACGCTGCCGCTGATCTCCTACGGCGGCTCGTCGGTGGTGGCGACGGGCATCGGGCTGGGGATGCTGTTCGCGCTGACG
>CAZOZE010000017.1:0-10091 GCA_964584215.1 uncultured Rhodobacterales bacterium | reverse complement strand
GCGGGCGTGATCGCGCCGATCGGGCTGATCTCGAAAACCGACCCGGAGGCGTGGTCAGCCGCGATCGACGTCAACCGCAAGGGCGTCTATCACGGCGTCCGCGCCGCGCTGCCGCACATGACCGCGCAGCGCTCCGGCGTGATTCTCACCATCAGCTCCGGCGCCGCGCATAACCCGCTGGAGGGCTGGAGCGCCTATTGCGCGGGCAAGGCGGGCGCCGCGATGCTGACCCGCGTGGCGCATCTTGAGGCCGGCGCGCGCGGCGTGCGCATCCTCGGTCTCAGCCCCGGCACGGTGGCGACCGACATGCAGGTTGCGATCAAGGCGTCGGGGATGAACCCGGTCAGCCAGCTCGACTGGTCGGCGCATATCCCCGCCGACTGGCCCGCGCGCGCTGTGGTGTGGCTGTGCGGGCCGGGCGGCGCCGACTACGCCGGGCAGGAGGTGAGCTTGCGCGACGAGGCGGTGCGGCGGCGCGTCGGGCTGATCGAGTGAGCAAAGTGTGACCCCGGTCACGGAAAGCGGCGAACGGTTAATGCAATGCTGACGGTGCGCTGACGCTGCGTAAGCCATGATCTGGCTGCGCGACAGGGAGGCATCGTGATGGACGCCGCGACGACACTGGTTCAACCGGGCTTGCGCACCGTGACCGGGGCGGCGTTCATCGCCGGGTCGGCGACGCTCTATGTCGGCTCGATGGTGGCGATGAAGCTGTGGGGGCAGACCCCGGCTGCGCTGACCGGCCTCGTCATCGTGCTGTGCCTGTTCGGCGCGGTGGCGCTGGAGATCATGGCGCTGCGGCTTGACCGGATGGGCATGGTCTATGCCGCGATTCTGGGCGTGGAGGTGGTGCTGCTCATGCTGGTCTCGCACTTCGGCTTTGGCGAGCGGCTGACGCTGCGCGAGGGCGCGGGCGTGGCGCTGATCGCGGCGGGGGCGGCGCTGGCGTGGAGTTGACCGCTTGCGCTGGACGGCGCGCCGGGGCAAACCGCGCGCATGGTCCAGCCGCTCGCCTACGCCCAGATCCGCGAGATGTTTCGCCGCCTGCACGCGCTCGACCCCGAGCCGAAGGGCGAGCTTGAGCATCTCAACGCCTACACCCTGCTGGTGGCGGTCGCCTTGTCCGCGCAGGCGACCGACAAGGGCGTGAACCGCGCCACCCGCGCGCTGTTCGCCGCAGTCGATACGCCGCAAAAAATGCTCGATCTGGGCGAGGAGCGGCTGGTCGGGCACATCCGCACCATCGGGCTTTTTCGCAACAAGGCGAAGAACGTCATCAAGCTCAGCCGGATTCTCGTCGAGGACTTCGCAGGCGAAGTGCCCTGTTCGCGCGCGGCGCTGGCCTCGCTGCCCGGCGTGGGGCGCAAGACCGCGAACGTGGTGCTCAACATGTGGTGGCGCCAGCCAGCGATGGCGGTGGACACCCATGTTTTCCGCGTCGCCAACCGCACCGGCCTGGCGCCGGGGCGCGACGTGCTGGCGGTCGAGCGGGCGCTGGAGGACGCCGTGCCCGCCGACTACGCCCTGCACGCCCATCATTGGCTGATCCTGCACGGCCGCTACACCTGCACGGCGCGCAAGCCCGCCTGCGCCCGCTGCCCCATCGCAGACATCTGCGCATTCGAGGAAAAGACCGCATGAAGCGCTTTCACGTCGTCGGCGTCGGCAACGCCATGGTCGATATTCTGGCCCGCGTCGAGGACGCCTTTCTCAGCGAGAACGGCGTCGAGAAGGGCGTCATGCAACTGATCGACGCCCCGCGCGCCGTGGCGCTTTATGACCGGATGGGCCCGGCGCAGGAGGTCTCGGGCGGCTCGGCGGCCAACACCATCGCCGGGCTGGGGATGCTGGGGGCGCGGGCGGCCTATGTCGGCAAGGTGCGCGACGACCAGTTGGGCGCGATCTTCGCCCACGACATCCGCAGCCTGGGCGTGACCTTCGACACCAGGCCCGCCCCCGCCGCCGACCATGGCGAGGAGACCGGGCGCTGCATGGTGCTGGTCACGCCCGACGGCGAGCGGTCGATGAACACCTATCTCGGCGTCTCGGCGCATCTGACGCCCGACGACATCGACCCCGCGACGATGGCGGATGCGGACTGGATCTATCTTGAGGGCTACCGCTTCGACGGCCCCGACAGCCAGCACGCCTTCCGCAAGGCGATCAAGGCGGCGAAGGGCGCGGGCGGGCGCGTCTCGATCACGCTCAGCGACCCGTTCTGCATCGAGCGCCACCGCGACGCCTTTCGCGCCATGGTGCGCGAGGACGTTGACCTGCTGTTCGCCAACGAGCACGAACTCATGGCCCTGCACCAGACCGACACGCTGGAGCAGGCGATGGCGGCGGCGCAGGGCGAGGCGCCGCTGACCGCCTGCACCATAGGCCCGAAAGGCGTGCATCTGGTGCGCGAGAGCGAGATCCTCACCGTCCCCGCCGCGCCGATGCCGCGCGTGGACGCCACCGGCGCAGGCGACCTGTTCGCCGCCGGGTTTCTCTACGGCCTGACCCATGGCCGCGACCTGACCACCTGCGGGCGGATGGGGTGCCTGGCGGCGGGCGAGGTGATCGGCCACATCGGCGCGCGGCCCGAGCAGGATCTTAAGGCGCTGTTCCGCGCCGACGGATTGCTGTGAGGCCGGCGCGCCGATGTTTCGAACGGGGCCGGAACGCAACGCGTCAGGGCGGGGGAACACGTCCTGACCTGGCCCAAGCAACAAGCCAATAAGCAACACTATCAGAATGAAAATGATCGAGTCAACGATTCGCAGGGCGATTGCATTGTGATCGCGCTTTGTTCATACTCCCTGAAAACCGGGGCAGGCGTATGAAACAGACCCTTGACGAGGTTGGGCAGGCGCAGCGCGAGCGGCTGTTTCACATCGACTTTCGCGCATGGTTTCTCGGGCGGCTGGCGCGCGGCGACCTGATCCGGCGTTTCGGCGTCAAGGAGGCGGCGGCGACGCGCGACATCGCGCTTTATCGCCAGCTTGCGCCGGGGAACCTGCTGTTCGAGGGCAGCGCCAAGATCTATCTTTGCGCGCCGGGCTTCACGCCGCTGTTCGAGCATCCGCCGGAGCGGACGCTGACCGCGATCGCCGACGGCGTGGGCGATGACGCCGCAGGCGCGGTGGGGCCGCATGTGCGCACCGAACGCCCGCTGCGCCTCAACCATCCCGCCATCGAGGTCATCGCCGCCGTCAGCCGCGCGATCGCCGAGCGCGGCGTCCTGCGCATCCGCTATTGCTCGCTGGCCAGCGGCATGACCACGCGCGAGATCGCGCCCTTCGCGCTGGTCGATACCGGAGTGCGCTGGCATGCGCGCGCCTTCGATCGCCGCCGGGGCGGCTTTCGCGACTTCGTGCTGACCCGCATCGCCCGGGCGGAACGGGCGGAGAGCGCGGTCGCCGCCGGGGAGGATCGCGAGGCCGACGACCAGTGGATGCGCGTCGTCGAGCTTGAGCTTGTTCCCCATCCCGGCCTTGCGCGGCCCGAGGCGGTGGCGCTGGACTATGCGATGGAGGACGGCGTGCTGCGGGTGCGGCTGCGTGCGGCGGTGGTGGGCTATGCGCTGCTGCATCTGGGGGTGGACGCGACGCCCGACCACAGTCTCTCGCCCGATCGCCACCAGCTCTGGCTACGCAACGGCGCGGCGCTTTACGGCGTGGAGAACCTCGCCATCGCGCCGCGCTGAGCGCGCCTCAGCGCGACAGCGCCCAGGGCGGCAGCGCGGCGAAATCGTCGAAGGCGAAGGCCGCGCCCAGCGCCTCGACCGGAGACTTGCGATAGCCTTCGGTATAGAGCGCGAATGGCGCGGCGGCGGCCTGCGCGGTGGCGGCGTCTGTCTCGCTGTCGCCCACATAGAGCGCGGCGCCGGTGTCGGCGCCCAGCCGCGACAGGCACAGCCGCAAGGGCGCCGGGTCAGGCTTCAGCGCCACCGCGTCGCCGCCCACCACCGCGTCGAACAGCGCGGTGAGGCCGAGTTCGGCCAGCGCCTTCTCCGCCGGGCGCTGCGGCTTGTTGGTGCACAGGCCAAGCCGCAGGCCGCTGGCGCGCAGGCTTTCCAGCGCCGCGCGCGCGCCGGGATAGAGCGTGGTCAGCTCCGGCGGCGCGGCGGCGTAATGGGCGTCGAACAGGGCGCGGGCGCGCCCCGAGGCGTCGTCGCCGCCGGTCGCCGCCAGGCTGCGCTCCACCAGCTTGCCCACGCCGTTGCCAATGAAGCCGGTCACCTGAGCCAGCGTCACGGCCGGGCGCTCCAGATCCGCCAGCATCGCCGCGACCGCGTGATGCAGCGACGGTGCGCTGTGAATCAGCGTGCCGTCGAGGTCGAACACGACGGCGCGGAGCGTTCCCATCGGCGGTGATCCTTCTGCGACAGACGTCGGTTTCCGCCGCTTGAGTGGCGCAGTCGCCGCCGCCGGTCAAGCCGCGAACCCTTTGCGCGCCGCCGGCCTGTGCTACCATTGCGCTAACAGAGACGCGCCTTCGCCATGACAGGAGCGCCGCCCATGAGATTGTCCGCGCTTTTCGCCGCCGCCGTCTGCGCGCTGGTCGCCGCCCCGGCGCTTGCGTCAACCTGCTTTCAGCTCGCCCAGGGCGGCCCGCGCGCGGTCCCCGCCGCGCTCAGCCTTGCGCCCGACGAGGTGGGGCTGCGCTTCCTCGGCCACGCCGCGTTCCGCATCACCACGCCGCAGGGGATCAGCGCGGTGACAGATTTTTCCGGCTTTTGGGGGCCGGGCGATCCGCCGGACGTGGCGACCATGAACAAGGCGCATATCACGCACTGGACGCCGTCTCCCGATCCGCGCATCCGCCATGTCCTGCGCGGCTGGAACCCCGACGGCGGCGAGGCGATGCACGATCTGGCGGTCGGCGATCTGATCGTGCGCAACGTGCCGACCGACATCCGCAGCTGGGATGGCGGGGTCGAGCCGCTGGCCAACTCGATCTTCGTCTTCGAGGCCGCCGACCTGTGCATCGGCCATCTCGGCCACCTGCACCATGTCCCGACCGAGATCCAGTACGGCATGATCGGGCGGCTCGACGTGGTGATGGCGCCGGTGGACGGCGGCTACACCATGAACCTGCCCGCGATGATTTCGGTGCTCAAGCGCCTGCGCGCCCGCGTGGTGATCCCGATGCACTGGTTCGGCCCGGCCAATCTCGAGCGGTTCCTGGCCGGCATGGCCGACGACTTCGCGATCCGGCGCGTTGGCGCGGCTGAGATCGCGGTCTCGGCGGCGCGGCTGCCCGACCGCCCGACGGTGATGGTGCTCGACGGGCGCTGAGCCGGACTTGCGCCATTCGCGCAGTGCGGTATCTTGTCTTTGGTGTGCGCTGTCCCTCGGGAACGGCGTGCAGCCGCTTTATGATGCCCGAACGGCGCGAAGCCCTGGGCGCAACGATGGAGAACGACGATAGCACGACGCCCGCACAACGCGCCGCCGACCCGTGAGACCGGGCCGCGCGTCAACCGCATGATCCGCTGCCCGGAGATCCGCCTGATCGACCACAATGGCGACAATCACGGCGTGGTTCGCCCAGAGGACGCCGTGCGCATGGCCGAGGATGTCGGTCTCGATCTGGTCGAGATTTCGCCCAACGCCGCGCCGCCGGTCTGCAAGATCATGGATTTCGGGCGCTACAAGTTCGAACTTCAGAAAAAGGCGGCCGAAGCGCGCAAGAACCAGAAGGTCATCGAGATCAAGGAAGTCAAGTTTCGCCCGAACATCGACACGCACGATTACGATGTGAAGATGCGCAGCGTGACGAAATTTCTTGAAGAAGGCGACAAGGTCAAGGTCACGCTGCGGTTCCGCGGGCGCGAGATGGCGCATATCGACATCGGACGCGGGTTGCTGGAGCGTATCTCGAAGGACGTCGAGGAGATGGGCAAGGTCGAAGCCATGCCCAAGATGGAAGGCCGCCAGATGATCATGCTGGTCTCGCCCAAGGCGTGACCGCCATGGACGCCGCGCCGCGCAGCGAGGGGCCGCTGATTGACGGCGCGCCCCGCGCCGTGGCGGGCGACCGGCTCGAAAGCCCCTCCTTCGCCCGCAATTTCGCGCCGATCCGTGACGCGCTGGCGCCGCTGATCGGCGCCGCGCAGGGCAGGGCGCTGGAGCTTGGCAGCGGACCGGGCCGCCATGCGGCGGCGCTGGCGGAAGCCTTTCCGGCGCTGGAGTGGACCCCGAGCGACCCTTCGCCGCAGCATCGCGCCAGCATCGCCGCCTGGGGCGGGGGCGTCGGCAACCTGCGCGCGCCGCTGGCGCTGGACGCGGGCGCAGACTGGGCGGCGCAGGTGGCCGACCGCGCGCCGTTCGCGCTGGTGCTGGCGGTCAATGTCGCGCATATCGCGCCGTGGCCGGTGGCCGAGGGCATCGTGGCGGGCGCAGGCGCGACGCTGGCGCCGGGCGGCTGTCTGGCGCTCTACGGCCCTTTCACCGAAGCCGGGCGCGCGACCGGCGCCGGCAACATCGCCTTTGACGCCCATCTGCGCGCGCAGGACCCGCGCTGGGGCGTGCGCGCGCTGGAGGACGTGGACGCGCTGGCGCAGGCGGCGGGCCTTGGCGGCCTGCGCATTGCGCGGCTGCCCTCCGACAATCTGCTGGTGGCGTGGCGCAAAGCGGGCTGAGCGCGGTTCGCCGCAAGGCCGCGGCGCCGGGGTTGCGCGGGCCGCGGCGTCGCGAAACCTGTCTGATCGAGGCTCAGCCCGCCAATCCGCGCCCCGCCAGCATCGCGCCGACCTCGGGCGCGCGCCCGCGAAACGCCGCCCACGCCGTCTGTGGCGGCTGCGAACCGCCCGCCGACAGGATATGCGTCTCCAGCCGCTTCGCCGTCGCCGCGTCGAACGGGTCGCCCGCCTCCTCGAACGCGGCGAAGGCGTCGGCGTCCATCACCTCCGACCACAGATAGCTGTAGTAGCCCGAGGCGTAGCCTTCGCCCGCGAACACATGCTGGAAATGCGCGCTGCGGTGGCGCATGGCGATCTCCGGCGGCATCCCGATCGCGGCCAGCGTCTCCCTCTCGAACGCGGCGGGGTCGTCCACCCTGTCGGCTTCGTGCAGCGCCAGATCGACCAGCGCCGAGGCGACGTATTCCACGGTCGAAAAGCCCTGATTGAAGGTGCGCGCGGCGCGCAGCCGGGCGATCATCTCCGGCGGCATCGGCGCGCCGGTCTCGACATGGCGGGCATGGCGGGCGAGCGTCTCCGGTGTCTCCAGCCAGTGCTCGAACAGTTGCGAGGGCAACTCCACAAAATCGCGCGCGACGTTCGTGCCGCTGATCGAGGGGTAGGTCACGTCCGACAGCAGCACATGCAGCGCATGGCCGAATTCGTGAAACAGCGTGGCGGCGTCGTCGTAGGTCAGCAGGCTCGGCCCGGCGCTCTGCGCGAAGTTCATCACGTTGACCGCCACCGGGCGCACCGGGCTGTCGAGCTTTTCCTGCATCCTCAGCGAGCTGCACCAGGCGCCGGAGCGTTTCGACTCCCGCGCGAAATAGTCGCCGCAGAACACGCCGACATGAGCGCCGCCGCGCGTCACCTCCCACACGCGCACGTCGGGATGGTGGCGCGGCGCGTCGGGCAGGGGGTGGAACGACAGCCCGAACAGCCGCCCGGCGACATCGAACGCCGCCTCGATCATACGATCGAGCGACAGATAGGGTTTTGTCGCCGCCTCGCTGAGGTCATGTTCGGCCAGCCGCAGCTTCTCGGCGTAGAAGCGCCAGTCCCACGGCGCGAGGTCGTGGTTGGCGCCTTCTTCGCGGATCAGGCCGCGCAGCTTGTCGGCCTCGGCGGCGGCCAGCGCGCGCGCCGGGGTCCACACCTGCTCCAGCAGCGCGCGGGCGGCGCCGGGCGTCTCCGCCATCTCCGGCGCCAGCTTGAAGGCGGCGTAGCTGGGATAGCCGAGCAGGGCCGCGCGTTCGCGCCGCAGCGCCAGCGTCTCGGCGATGATCGCGCGGTTGTCGGTCTCGCCGCCGTTCTCGCCGCGCGCGATCCACGCCCGCCACGCCCGTTCGCGCAAGTCGCGCCGGGTGGAGAAGGTCAGGAACGGCTCGACCAGCGAGCGCGACAGGGTGATGGTCCAGCCGTCGCGCCCGCGCGCCTTCGCAGCCTGGGCGGCGGCGTCGCGCAGGGCGCCGGGCAGCCCGGCCAGATCGTCGGGGCCGAGGTCCATCGACCACGCCCGCTCATCGGCCAGCACATTCTGCGCGAATCGCGCGCCGAGTGAGGCCAGCCGCTCCATGATCGCGCCCATCCGCGCGCGCGCCTGCGCGTCGAGCGCCGCGCCGGCGCGCAGAAAGCGGCGGTGGGTCAGGGTCAGCACCCGGTCCTGCTCGGGCGTCAGCCCCGGCGCCGCGCGCCCCTCGGCCAGCGCCGCGACCCGGGCGAACAGGCGCGGGTCGGTCAGCGCGCGCGCCGCATGGCGGGCGAGGCGCGGCGCGATCTCGGTATGGATCGCCTCGGTCTCGGCGCTGGAATGCGCCGAATTGAGGGTGAAGAACACCGCTGAAACCCGGTCGAGCAGCCGCGACCCCCGCTCCATCGCGTCGATGGTGTTGGCGAAATCCGGCGCGGCGGGGTTATCGGCGATGGCGTCGAGCGCCGCCTGCGCCTGCGCCAGCCCTTCCTCGAACGCGGGCATGAAGTGTTCCGGCGCGATGTCTGCGAACGGCGGCAGGGCGAAGGGGGCGGTCCAGTCGGTGAGCAGCGGGTTGGTCATGGCGGGCTTTCGGGCAGGGGGCGGCGCGCCGCCGGTCGCGGCGGCGCGCGCGTGTCACTTGACGGTGATGGTGATCGGCGCCGACACGACAGGCGGTTCGTGCGGCACATGGAAATGGTCGCCCAGCACCATCTGCAGCCTGTGCGGCCCCGGCGCCAGCTCCAGCGTCACTTCGGTCTGCCCGGCGCCGAAGTGGCGGTGGTTGTCGTCGGCGGGGATCGAGTCGCGCAGCGCGTCGCCCTCCAGCACGGTGTCGATCAGCAGATGATGGTGGCCGGTGTGCTCCTTCTCCGTGCCCGCCGGGGCGACGCCCATGCCGCGCAGGCCGAACACCACCGTTACCGGGCTGGACACCGTGTCGCCGTCCTTGAGGTTGACGATATAGACCGCTGCATCCTGTGGCGCGGGCGACCCCTGGGCAAGCGCCGCAGGGGTCAGCGTGGCGCTCGCCAGCAGCAGCGCGGCGGCGAAGAGGGGTCGTTTCATGGTCTGATCCTCCCGTTTGATTGCCCAGTGAGCATAGCGCGCGGCGGCGCGACGGCGATAGCGCCGTTCGCGGCGCACAGGCGCATGACAGCGTCGGCGACATGCGTTATCTGAACTGGCCGCGCGGCGCGGCTGGCGTTGATCGTGACGCAGGATCGCATGACCGGGGTCGCGGTTCCCCACATCCGAGGGCGCATGACGGTATTGAGGGCGCGACTGTCGGCGCTGCCGGCCGAGGCGCGCGGCGCGGCGCTGATCTTTGCGACGCTGTGGGCGTATGTGTTCTTTGGTGACGCGCCCGACGGCTGGACTGCAGCCGGGGCCGCCGTGATCGTGGGATCGGGCGTCTATGTATGGCGGCGCGAGCGGATGAGGACGCGGGCTTGAAGGGCAGGATTTCCCAGCTGGCGGGGTGGTGCACCACGGGGTTCTTCCTCGCCGCCATCGCGCCGCTGTTCGCGCTGCCCTACCCGCTGGCGGTGCGCGCCTCGGGTTGGGTGGGCCGGACGTTCCTGCCGCTGACGCCCGCCGCGCGCCGGGTGCGCGACAATCTCGCGCTGGTGCGGCCTGGAACCGCGCCCGCCGCCGCGCGGCGGCTGACGGCCGCGGTCGGCGACAATTTCGGGCGTGTGCTGGCGGAATACATCCGCATGGGCGCGCTCGCCGCCCGGCCGGGGCTGCTGCATGTCGAGGGCGGCGACGCGCTGCGCGCTGCGCTGGCGCCGGGGCGCGGCGCGATCGTCGTCAGCGCGCATTTCGGCAATTGGGAGGCGATCCGTCTGGCCGGGCGCGGCCTTGGCGTCGAGGTCGGCATCATCTATCGCCCGTTCAACAACCCCGCCTTCAACGCCGTGGCGCTGGGCAAGATCGCGATGGCGGGCG
>CAZOZE010000016.1:0-7028 GCA_964584215.1 uncultured Rhodobacterales bacterium | reverse complement strand
CGCCGCCGACAGGCCGTGGCGCGCGAAGATCAGGCGGCGCAGGCGGCGCACATGGTCGGCGGCGAGGAAATAGGCGACGTAGGGCAGCAGCACGCTCCACGCCAGCGCGCGGGCGAACAGGATCGCCAGCGTCTCGGGCGTTGGCGCGAGGCCATAGACTGCGAACGGCGTCACCAGGAACGACGAAACCGCGAACACCGCCGCCACCGCCACCGCCCACCAGCCGGTCCACGCCGTCAGCCGCGCCAGCCGCGCCAGCGCCGCCTCCGCCGGGCCCCGCCCTTCCAGAAACCGCGCGACGGGGCGAAACAGCAGCCAGCCGCCGCACAGGTTCAGCCCCAGCAGGATCACCGCGATCTCCGGCAGCCGCAGCAGGATCGCGGCGGGCCGCCCCGCCAGCGTTACGAAAAGCCCCGACAGCGCCAGATCGACCGCCGCCATCGACGCCAGCGCGGCGGCGTAGCCGCGCCACGGGCGCGCGCCCTCCAGCCAGCGCGCCCGCCGCAGCGCGCGCGGCGCCGCCTCCGGCGCCAGCGTCACGCGCGCGCCCTCACCCGCGCGCGGCGAAGCGCAGCGGCGCGGGCGCGGGCGCGGCCTGCGCAGGTTGGTGCGGGATGGTCACGCGAAACAGCGATCCCGCGCCCGGCGCGCTTTCGACCTCGATGCGCCCGCCCATCAGCGCCGCCAGCCGGTGACAGATGGTCAGCCCCAGCCCCACCCCGCCGAAGCCGCGCGTCATCGAGCTGTCGGCCTGCGCATAGGCGTCGAACAGCGTCGCCATCGCCTCGGGCGCGACGCCCACCCCGGTGTCGCGCACTTCATAGACGATCTCCGCACGGCCGCCGCGCGCCCGCCCCGGTCGCACCCGCAGGCCGACCGCCCCGCTCTCGGTGAACTTGATCGCGTTGCCCATGAGGTTGGCGAGGATCTGGCGCAGCCGCGCGGCGTCGCCGGTCACCGCCTCCGGCGCGTCGGCGGCGACGTCGGCGGTCAGCGCAAGGCCCTTCGCCTCGGCCGCCGCACGGTGGACGCGCGCCACGTCCGCGACCAGATCGGCGAGCCGCACCGGCGCCGCCTCCAGCGTCACCCGGTCGGCCTCCAGCGCCGCCGCGTCGAGGATGTCGTTGAGCAGGCTCAGCAGCAGGCCGCCCGACTCGGTGATGCGCTCGACATGCTTCTTCTGCTCGTCGCTGAGGTCCGAGAACGCGAGAATCCCGGCGAAGCCAAGCACCCCGTTCAGCGGCGTGCGCAACTCGTGGCTCATCACCGAGATGAATTCCGACTTGGCGCGCGAGGCGGCAAGCGCCTCGTCGCGGGTCTGCGCCAGCTCCGCCGCGCGCAGCACGCGGTCGGTCACGTCGATGCGCAGCGCCAGCGTCTCGCCGGTGGCCATGGCGAGGGTGCGCTTCCAGACATGGCGTCCGTCGATCAGCGCGATCTCGGCTTCGGCGCCGCCGGGCGCGCGGGCGCGCGCGATCTCCGCGCTTACCCACGCCTGCGGGTCGGCGTCGCCGATGTCGCGCAGGCCGCGCGCCACCGTGGCGGCGAGGAGGTCGGCGAACGCCGCGCCGGGGGTCAGCATGTCTTCAAGGCCCGGGTTGAGCGCGCGATAGGGCGCGTTGCACAGCGCCAGCCGCCCCTCGGCGTCAAAGATCGCCAGCCCCGGCGGCATCGCGTCGAGCGCGGCCAGCAGCCAGCGGCGCGCCTGCTCCGCCTGCTCCCGCGCCGCGATCAGCGCCGTCTCGCGCGCCTTGGCCTGCGAGACGTCGTGCAGCACCACGATCGCGCCCGCCAGCGCGCCCGCCGCGTCGCGCACCGGGCCGACCGCAGCCTCCACCCAGACCGGCGCGCCGTCGCGGTCGGCCAGCCGGATCTCGCGGCTCAGCGCCTCGCCGCGCGCGACGGCGAGCCGCAGCGCGTCCACCGCCTCGGGGTCGCGCTCATCCCCCATCAGCGCAGCGATGGCGCAGCGACCGCACAGCGCCGACAGCGCCGCGCCGGTCAGCCGCGTCAGCGCCGGATTGACCCATGTCGCGCGCGACTGCGCATCGAGGATCAGCACGGCGTCACGGGTGTTGAGCGCCACCGCCGCCAGCTTGCGCTGCGCGGTGTCGCGCCGCGCCTCGATCAGCGTCAGCACGATGAACGCCACGGCGAGACCAAGGCTTGCGATCAGGGTCAGCGGCTCCACTGCGGCGCGCGACAGGCCCTCGCCCGCGCGCTCGCCGATCCGGTCGAGCCGCAGGCCCGCGACGGCGGTGAAGTGCAGCGCGGCGACGCCGAGGCTCAGCCACAGCGCCGACCATGCCGGAAAGCCCCGCGCCCGGCGCAGCGCGCGCAGGGCGGCCATGGCGCCAAGGCCGCCCAGCGCCGCGCCGAGCGCCGAGGCCGGCAGGGCCGCGACCGGCGCGCAGCCGGTCAGCCCCGCCACGCCAAGCGCGTGCATCGCGGCGATCGCGGCGCCCGCGCCCGCGCCGCCCAAGAGATCGCCCCAACCCGAGCGCAGCCACGCGCCAAGAAGCAACGCGCCGCCGATCCCGGCCACGGCGACCGCCGCCGACAGCGCGATGCCCGACACCGTGAAACCCAGCGTCAAATCGGGGCGATAGCCCAGCATGGCGACGAAATGCGTCGCCCAGACCCCCAGCCCGAACGCCGCCATCGCCATCGGCGCCCAGACCGCGCCGCGCTCGGCGCCAAGGGTGAACTGAAGCGCGCGAAACCCGGCGGCGGCGGACAGCAGCGCCACCGCCACGGCGGCCAGCACATCGACGGGGTCATGCGTCCGGGTGAAGAACGCGATCAGATCGCCACTGCTGAAGCCCGCCATGCCGCCCGCCCCCGGCGCGGCGAAAGGGCCGCGCGCCCTGGGGCGACCCTAGGCCCGGCGCCGTTAACCGCAGGTTGCGGCTCAGGCCGCCGCTCAGGCCGCCGCCTTGTCGGCGCGCGCCAGCTTCGCCAGATCGCGCGCGATGGCGAAGGCGCCGCGCAGGCGGTCTTCGGTCTCGCTCCAGTCGCGGCGCACGATCAGCTTGACGCCCTTCACCTGCGCCAGCCCGCGCTGGTTCTGGATGAAGCTGACCAGCCCCGCCGGATTGGCGAAATGGTCGTTGCGGAACTGGATCGTGGCGCCCTTCGGCCCGCCGTCGAGCTTGGCCACGCCCGCCTGCCGGCACAGCGTCTTGATGCGCACGATGCGCAGCAGCGTCTCGACCTCCGCCGGGGGCTTGCCGAAGCGGTCGTGCAACTCCGCCGCAAAGCCCTCCAGCTCCGCCCGCGCGCCGAAGCCGGACAGGCGGCGATAGAGGCCCAGCCGCACGTCGAGGTCGGCGACATAGTCCTCGGGGATCAGCACCGGGGCGCCGAGGTTGATCTGAGGCGCCCAGGTCTCGCCGGCCTCGGCCAGCCCCTCGACCTCGCCTGCGCGCATCTTCGCGATCGTCTCTTCGAGCATGTCCTGATACAACTCGAAGCCGACCTCCTTGACATGCCCCGACTGCTCTTCGCCCAGCAGGTTGCCCGCGCCGCGGATGTCGAGGTCGTGGGAGGCGAGCGTGAAACCCGCGCCCAGCATGTCGAGACCGCCCAGCACCTTCAGCCGCTTCACCGCGCCCTCGGTCATCGGCTTTTTCGGGTCGGTGGTGAAATAGGCGTAGGCGCGCGCCTTCGACCGCCCCACCCGGCCCCGGATCTGGTAAAGCTGCGCCAGTCCGAACATGTCGGCGTGATGCACGATCAGCGTGTTGGCGGCGGGGATGTCGAGGCCGGATTCGATGATCGTGGTCGCCAGCAGCACATCGTATTGCCCGTCGTAGAAGGCGTTCATCCGCGCGTCGAGTTCGCCCGCCGCCATCTGGCCATGGCCGACGACATAGGTCACTTCGGGAACCTGCTCGCGCAGGAAGCGCTCCATCTCGGGCAGGTCGGCGATGCGCGGGACCACCACGAACGCCTGGCCGCCGCGATAGCGTTCGCGCAGCAAGGCTTCGCGCACCGTCACCGCGTCCCATGGCGTGACATAGCTGCGCACGGCGAGGCGGTCAGCGGGCGGCGTCGCGATGATCGAGAGTTCCCGCACGCCGCTCATCGCGAGTTGCAGGGTGCGCGGGATCGGCGTCGCGGTCATGGTCAGCACATGCACGTCGGCGCGCAGCGCCTTCAGCCGCTCCTTGTGCTGGACGCCGAAATGCTGCTCCTCGTCGATGATCAGCAGGCCGAGGTTGGCGAAGCTGATCCCCTTGGCCAGCAGCGCATGGGTGCCGACGACGATGTTCACGTCGCCCGACGCCAGCCCCTTTTTCGTCTCCGCCGCCTCGCGCGCCGGGACAAAGCGCGACAGTTGCCGGATGCGCAGCGGGGTGCCGTGGAACCGCTCGGCGAACCCCTTGGCGTGCTGGCGCGCCAGCAGCGTGGTCGGCGCCACCACCGCCACCTGCGCGCCCGACATGGCGGCGACGAAGGCGGCGCGCAGCGCCACCTCGGTCTTGCCGAAACCCACGTCGCCGCAGATCAGGCGATCCATCGGGCGGCCCGACGCCATGTCGGCCAGCGTGTCGGCGATGGCGGCGAGCTGGTCCTCGGTCTCCTCATAGGGAAAGCGCGCGCAGAATTCGTCCCAGGCGCCGGGGGGCGGGTTGAACTTCTCCGCGCTGCGCAGGGCGCGCTCGGCGGCCACCCGAATCAGCTTGTCGGCGATGTCGCGCAGGCGTTCCTTGAGCTTGGCCTTGCGCGCCTGCCATGCGCCGCCGCCAAGGCGATCGAGCTGCGCCTCGGCGCCGTCGCCGTAGCGGGTGAGCAGCTCGATGTTCTCGACCGGCAGATACAGCTTGGCGTCGCCTGCGTATTCCAGCGCCAGACATTCGTGCGGCGCGCCCGCCGCCTCGATGGTCACAAGGCCGGTGTAGCGCCCCACGCCATGCTCGACATGCACCACCAGATCGCCGGGCGACAGGGCGCTCGCCTCGGTGAGGAAATTCTCCGCCCGCTTCTTACGCGCGCCGCGCACAAGGCGGTCGCCGAGCACGTCCTGCTCCGAGATCACCGTCAGGCGCGCGGTCTCGAAACCCTGCTCCAGCGGCCAGACGATCTGGAACACGCCCGATTTCGCGCCCGCGACCTCGGCCCAGTCGTCTGTCGGCCTGGCGTCGGTCACGCCGTGGTCGGCCAGCAGGTGCGCCAGCCGCTCGCGCGCGCCTTCGGACCATGAGGCAAGCGCCACCGGCCCCTCACGGCGGCGCGCGGCGATGTGGCCGGCCAGCGCCTCGAACAGGTTGACGCCCTCACGCTGGCGTTCGGGGGCGAAGCTGCGCCCGATCCGCCCGCCCGCGTCGATGATCCCCGGCCCCGGCGGGCGGCGGTTGGCGTCGAAGCGGCGCACCGGGCGGCCATCCAGCGCCCCCGCCCAGGCCGCTTCATCCAGATACAGAAGCTCAGGCGCGCAGGGCTTGAACACCGGCTGGCCCGCAGACCCGCCGCCCGCGCGGGCGTCGTAATGGTCGCGGATGGTGACGAGCCGCGCGTCGCGGGCGTCCTCGGCCAGATGGTCCATCGTCACCGGGGCCTGCGGCAGATAATCGAACAGCGTCTCCATGCGGTCATGGAAGAACGGCGCCCAGTGCTCCATGCCCTGATGTTTGCGCCCCGCGCTCACCGCCGCATACAGCGCGTCGTCCAGACCCGCCGCGCCGAACGTCTCGCGGTAACGCTGGCGGAACCGCGCGATGCTGTCGGGGTCGAGGATCACCTCTGAGGCCGGCGCCAGCGCCACGCCGTCGATCTTCTCCACCGTGCGCTGGGTGGCGACCTCGAAGCGCCGCGCGCCGTCGAGCATGTCGCCGAACAGATCCAGCCGAACCGGCAGCGCGGCGCCGGGCGGGAAGATGTCCACAATGCCGCCGCGCACCGCGAAATCGCCGGGCTCGCCCACCACTTGCGCGCGGTTATAGCCCATGCGCGCCAGATACCCCAGCAAGGCGTCGAGATCGACCTTGCGCCCCACCGTGGCGGCGAAGCTGGCGCCCAGCACCGTCTCGCGCGCGGGCGCGCGCTGGATCGCGGCGTTGACCGTGGTCAGCAGCACGGCGGGGCCGTCGATGCCCTCGGCCAGCAGCGCCAGCGTCGCCATGCGCTGCGCCGCGATCTCGGCGGCGGGCGACACGCGGTCATAGGGCAGGCAATCCCACGCCGGATAGCGCAGCAGCGGCAGGTTGCGCGCCACCACGCCCAGCGCCTCGGCCATGGCGGCGGCGCGGCGGTCGTCACGGGCGATGTGGATCACTGGGCCGGTCGCGCGCGCGGCGATCTCGGCCAGCAGCGTGGCGTCATGGCCCTCCGGCGCGCCGCCGACAGTGACGGCGCCGGGGTCGAGCGGCTTGCGGGCGGCGGGTCTTGCGGGCTTGGCGGTCATGCGCGCGAGGTATCGCCCCGCATCCCCGCGCGCAAGCGGGAACCGCGCGCGCCGTTTGCGCCGCTCAGCCGCCCCAGCCGCGACACAGGCGCCAGATCGGGCAGCGCAGATCGTCGCAGAGATCGCCGCAAGCAACGACGGGCCGGACGGGGGCCGCCGCCGCTTGGTCAGGCGCCGGGGCGGGTGCGCGGTTTTCGGCTTCGCGCGCCAGTGCGGGATCGTGACGGGACATGAACGCGCCTCCGGCGAAAAATGAGAGCGGACGGCGGGTCTCGCCGTCAAGCGGCGACATCTCGCAATACATGAGTGTTTTTGTCAACAATCTTGGCGCGCAGCTTTCGCGCGGAGCTTTCGCGCCGTGTGCGGCGACGATCACGCAAGGCGCCCTCGCCGCGACGCCCGCGCGATTTCGCCATCGCGCGGGGCGCCGTCGCCCGCGCCGCCAGCCGGTCCGCCGCGCCGCCTGCGCGTTGCCCCGGCGCGCGCCAGCGCCTAGACTGCGCGCCGAGATGGGCCGCAAAGGCCCGCGAGCAGGAGCAGCCGCGTGAGCGACGACGACGACAAGGGCGCAGCCCCGCCCCGCCCGGTGTTTGACGGCCCCTCGATCTCGGTCGAGGCGGAG
>CAZOZE010000015.1:0-4706 GCA_964584215.1 uncultured Rhodobacterales bacterium | reverse complement strand
AAACGCGACCTCGGGGCTTTCCTCGAAACTGCCGAACGGCATGTCCACCACCACCAGCGCCTGATCGGCGCCGCGCACCACCGCCTGGCCGTGCATGATCATGTGCTCCAGCGTCACGCCCAGCGTGTTGGGCAGGCCGTGAATCACCATGCCCAGACTGTCGCCCACCAGCAGCAGATCGGCGTGCCGGTCGCAGATCCGCGCCACATGGGCGGTGTAGGCGGTCAGGCACACCAGCGGCTCGGCGCCCTTGCGCGCGGTGAAGCCGGGAACGGTCATCCTGCGCCGCTTCGCCGCGCCTTCGGGGCCTTGCCCGGGGTCGGCGGCGGCGGATTTCTTGGAGATGGTGCTGGTGGTGGTGGTGGACATCGGTCTCTCTCCACGCGCGGCGTGGCGTGTCGCCGCGCGCTTGTGTTAGCATGGCGGGCCAGGGAAATTAAGGAGGCCCCGTGTTTTCGCGGCGTGGACCCCTAACTTGTCGGCGGATGCGGCGCGGCGGGAGAATGTGGGGCATGGTCAGGTTTTTCGTCCTCGTGATCGCGGCGGGGCTGAGCGCCCGCGCGGCGGCGCAGGATGCGGCCGCCGACGCCCGCCCGCCCGCCGCCGTGGTGGCGGTCTCCAGCGTCGCGCGCCCCTTTGAGGATCGCATCGTGCTGCGCGGCCGCACCGAGGCCGACCGAAGGGTGGAGGTGCGCGCCGAGATCTCGGGCCTTGTCGCCTCGCCGCCGATCCGCAAGGGCGCGCGGGTGGCGGCGGGCGATCCCTTGTGCGTGCTCGACCCCGGCGAGCGCCCGGCGGCGCTGACCGAGGCGCGCGCCTATCTGCGCCAGATGGAGGTTGAGCACGAGGCCGCGCTGCGCCTGTCGCAAAAAGGCTTCACCGCCGAGACGGAGTCGCTGACCCGCGCCGCGAAGCTGGAGGGCGCGCGGGCGCAACTGATGCGCGCCGAACTCGACATGCGCCGCCTCACCCTCGCCGCGCCGTTCGACGGGCTTCTGGAGAGCGACACGGCGGAGCTTGGCGCGCTGCTGCAACCCGGCGCGGTCTGCGCTACGCTGATCGCGCTCGATCCTGTCCTTCTGGTGGGTTTCGCAGCGGAGCGCGACGTGGACCGGCTGACGGTCGGCGCCCCCGCCGACGCGCGGCTGGCCAACGGGCGCGTGGTGACGGGGACGATCCGCTTCGTCTCACGCGCGGCGGACGCGGCGACGCGCACCTATCGCGTCGAGGTGGCGGCGGAGAACCCCGACGGCGCGATCCGCGACGGCATGACGGCGGAGATCGCGGTCGCGCTGCCGCCCCGGCCCGCGCATCTGGTCGCGCAATCGGCGCTGACGCTCGACGACGCCGGGCGGCTGGGGGTGCGGCTGGCCGACGGCGGCGTGGCGCGGTTCGTTCCGGTGACGATCCTGGGCGAGGACGGCGGCGGCGTCTGGCTCGACGGCCTGCCGCCCGAGGCCGAGATCATCGTGGTGGGGCAGGAGTTCGTCTCCGACGGCCACCGGCTGGCGGTGACGCCGGCCGACTCCCCGGCGCTGGTCCAATGACCGGGCTGATCGGCTGGACGGTCGATCGCGCCCGCATGATCGCGGCGCTGGTGATCTTCTCCTTCGCGGCGGGGATCGCCGCCTACACCGGCCTGCCCAAGGAAGGCAGCCCCAGCATCGACATTCCGCTGCTCTATGTCTCGGTCACGCTGCCCGGCGTCTCGGCGGCGGACGCCGAGCGGCTGCTGGTCAAGCCGCTGGAGACCAGGCTGCGCGGCGTCGAGGGGCTGAAGAAACTGACCGGCGTCGCCGCCGAGAACCACGCCAGCGCGCTGCTGGAGTTCGGCTTCGACTGGGACAAGACCGCGACGCTGGCCCGCGTGCGCGCGCTGGTGGACGAGGCGCAGGCCGAGATGCCCGCCGACGCGAACGAGCCGACCATCAACGAGGTCAACCTCTCGGAGTTCCCCATCCTCGTCGTCTCGCTGTCGGGCGACGCGCCGGAGCGGGCGATGCAGCGGCTGGCGCGCAGCCTGCAACGCGAGATCGAGACGCTGAAGCCGGTTCTGGAGGTCGGGCTGGCGGGCAGGCGCGACGAGCTGGTGGAGATCGTGATCGACCCGCTGCAGCTTGAGGCCTACAACGTCACCGCGCAGGAGCTGCTGGCTGCGGTCGCCAACAACAACCGTCTGGTGGCGGCGGGCGCGGTGGACGCGGGCGCCGGGCGGTTCGCGGTGCGCCTGCCGGGCAATTTCGAGACGGCGCAGGAGATCTACGCCACGCCGGTGCGCGTCAGCGGCGACCGGGTGGTGACGATCGGCGATCTCGCCCGCATCAGCCGCACGTTCGAGGACGCGACCAGCGTCGCGCGGTTCAATGGCCGGCGCGCCATCGCCTTGCAGGTGAAAAAGCGCCTCGGCGAGAACATCATCGACACCGTGGAGCAGGTGAAGGCGCGGGTGCGCGAGGTTCAGGCGACCTGGCCGCCCGCGCTGCAGGCCGCCGTCGCGGTGGATTTCTCGATGGACGAGTCGGTCGAGGTCCGCAACATGGTCGGCCAGCTCGAGGGCAGCGTGCTGACCGCCGTGGCGCTGGTGATGCTGGTGGTGGTGCTGACGCTGGGCGCGCGCTCGGCGCTGCTGGTGGGCCTCGCTATCCCGCTGTCGTTCCTGCTCAGTTTCGCGCTGCTGGCGCTGTTCGGCATGAGCGTCAACAACATGGTGATGTTCGGTCTGATCCTGGCGGTGGGAATGCTGGTGGACGGCGCCATCGTGGTCAGCGAATACGCCGACCGCCGCATCACCGAAGGCGCGCCGCCGGAAGCAGCCTACGCCGAGGCCGCGCGGCGGATGTTCTGGCCGGTGATCGCCTCCACCGCCACCACGCTGTGCGCCTTTCTGCCGATGCTGTTCTGGCCGGGGATTCCGGGGCAGTTCATGGGGCATCTGCCGGTCACGCTGATCTTCGTGCTGTCGGCGTCGCTGATCGTGGCGCTGATCTATCTGCCGGTGCTCGGCGGCATGGCGGGGCGGGTGAGCGCGGTCGTCGGCCGGTCGCTGCGCGCGCTGGGACTGGCGCGCGGGCGCAAGCTGGCGCCGGTGGCGCCCGGCCGGCGGCGCACCGCCTTTGGCCGGGTGATCGCGCCCATCGTGATGAACCCGCTGGGGCCGCTGCTGGCCATCGGCGCGGCGGCGGCGGTGATCGTGGCGATCATCGCCGCCTATCAGGCCAACAATCGCGGCGTGGAGTTCTTCGTCACCACCGAGCCGCAGAAGGCGATCCTCTATGTGCGCGCACGCGGCAACCTTTCGCTGCCCGAGAAGGACCGGCTGGTGAAGCTGGTCGAGCGGCGGCTGCACGGCGCCGAGGGCGTGGCGGCGATCTTCGCCTTCTCCGGCGACGGCGGGCTGCAGAAAGCGGGCGGCGACGGCCCCAAGGACGCCATCGGCCAGATCCAGTTCGAGCTGGCGCCCTGGGGCGACCGTCCGCCCGGCGCCGCGGTGCTGGCCGACATGCTGGGGCGCGCGCAGGGCGTGCCCGGCGTGATCGTGGAGCTGGCCGAGCAGAAGGACGGGCCGCAGCAGGGCAAGCCGATCCAGGTACGGCTTGAATCCGACGACTGGCCCGCGCTGCTGTCGGCGGCGGGGGCGCTGTCGGCGCGGATGGCCGCGATGGACGGGCTGACGGATATCGACGACACGCGGCCCCTGCCCGGCATCGACTGGAAGATCGCGGTGGACCGCGAGGCGGCGGGCCGCTTCGGCGCCGACATCCAGACCATCGGCGCCATCGTGCAGCTGGCCACGCGCGGCGTGCTGCTCGACACCATCCGCCCCGACGACAGCGAGGACGAGATCGACATCCGCGTGCGCTTCCCCGAGGACGCCCGCGCGCTCTCGACGCTCGACGGGCTGAAGCTGCGCACCGAAAACGGGCTGGTGCCGCTGGGCAACTTCATCTCCGTATCGCCCGTGCCCGCGCTGGCCGAGATTAGCCGCTACAACGGCGTGCGCTTCATCACCGTGCGCGCCGACGTGGCCGAGGGCGTCAACGCCAATGCGATGATCGCCCGCATCGCCGACGATCTCGCCGCAGAGCCGCTGCCCGGCGTCGTCCCGGTGTTCCAGGGCGATCAGGAGGAGCAGGCCGAAAGCCAGCGCTTCCTGATCACCGCCTTCGCCGCCGCCATGGGACTGATGTTCGCGATCCTGCTGGCGCAGTTCAACAGCCTGTATAACGCGGTTCTGGTGCTGAGCGCGGTGGTGATGTCGGTGGCGGGGGTGCTGATCGGCATGCTGGTGATGGGCCAGCCGTTCTCGATCATCATGACCGGCGTCGGCATCGTGGCGCTGGCGGGCATCGTGGTGAACAACAACATCGTGCTGATCGACACGTTCAGCGAATTTTCGCGCACCATGCCGCCGCTGGAGGCCATCGTGCGCACCGCCGAACAGCGCATCCGCCCGGTGCTGCTGACCACGATCACCACCATGGCGGGGCTGGCGCCGATGATGTTCGCCGCCAGCATCGATTTTGGCGGGATCGGCGCGGGGCTCGCGGCGCTGACGGCGGCGGGGCCGTTCAGCGCCGCCGGATGGTCGGCGTTCTACGGCGCGGTGGTCAGCGTCGGCGCGCCCACAGCGCTGTGGTGGACGCAGCTTGCGACGGCGGTGGTGTTCGGCCTCGGCCTCGCCACCTTCCTGACGCTGATGGTCACGC
>CAZOZE010000014.1:0-6958 GCA_964584215.1 uncultured Rhodobacterales bacterium | reverse complement strand
CCGCTGGAGGAGCTTGGCCGCCCGCGCATCGACGTGATGGCGACGCTGTCGGGCATCTTCCGCGACCTGCTGCCGATCCAGACCCGGATGCTGGCCGAGGCCGCCTATCTGGCCGCCAGCGCCGACGAGCCCGCCGAGTTGAACTATGTCCGCGCCAACGCGCTGGCGCATATGGCGAAAACCGGCTGCGACATGGAGACCGCCTGTCTGCGGGTGTTCTCCAACGCGGACGGCGCCTATGGCGCCAACGTCAATATGCTGGTGGACAGCGGCGCCTGGGATCAGGAGGACGAACTCGCCGACGCCTACACCAAGCGCAAGTGCTTCGCCTACGGGCGCGACGGCCAGGCCAAGGCGCAGCCCGAACTGCTGAACGCCGTGCTGAGCCGGGTGGACATGGCCTATCAGAACCTCGAATCGGTCGAATTGGGCGTGACCACCATCGACCATTACTTCGACACCCTGGGCGGCATCGGGCGGGCGGTGAAGCGCGCCCGCGGCGAGGCGGCGCCGACCTACATCTCCGACCAGACCCGCGGCTCGGGGCAGGTGCGCACCCTGAACGAACAGGTGGCGCTGGAGACGCGGACGCGGATGCTCAACCCCAAGTGGTACGAGGGGATGCTGTCGCACGGCCATGAGGGCGTGCGCCAGATCGAGGCGAGCGTGACCAACACCGTCGGCTGGTCCGCGACCACCGGCGCGGTGGACCCGTGGGTGTATCAGCGCATGACCGAGACCTTCGTGCTCGACGACGCGATGCGCAAGCGGCTGGCCGACCTCAACCCCAAGGCCTCGGCGCGGATGGCCAACCGCCTGATCGAGGCGCACGAGCGGCGTTATTGGGAACCCGACGCCGAAACGCTGGAGGCGCTGCGGCGCGCGGGCGAGGAACTGGAGGACCGCCTCGAAGGCGTGTCCATCGCGGCGGAGTGAGCGCGATGCGCCAGACACGCCCCGCAACGCCCCTCACCCCGACGCTCTCCCCGTGGGGGAGACGGGGCGCAAGGCCGCTGGACGGCGCCACGCGCGGCGGCTTTGCGCCGACGGCGCAGATTTCACCCCCTCTCCCCTTGCGGGAGAGGGTTGGGGTGAGGGGTTTCTCCCTTGCCGCAGACAGAAAAGGAGCCCGCTGATGGCCCTCGACACACGCCCGCCCCTCATCCGCGGTCAGGATGGCGAAGGCTCCGTCCAGGTCGCGCTGGACCCGTCGCTCAAGATCGAGGGCGCCAAGGTGTTCGCGGTCTATGGCAAGGGCGGGATCGGCAAGTCCACCACCTCGTCCAACCTTTCCGCCGCGTTTTCGAAGCTGGGCAAGCGCGTCCTGCAGATCGGCTGCGACCCCAAGCACGACAGCACCTTCACGCTGACCGGGCGGCTGGTGCCGACCGTGATCGACGTGCTGGCGGGGGTGGATTTCCACTCCGAGGAGCTGCGTCCCGAGGATTTCGTCTATCCCGGCTACAACGGCGTGATGTGCGTGGAGGCGGGCGGCCCGCCTGCGGGCACGGGCTGCGGCGGCTATGTGGTCGGCCAGACGGTGAAGCTGCTCAAGGAGCATCACCTGCTTGAGGATACCGACGTGGTGATCTTCGACGTGCTGGGCGATGTGGTGTGCGGCGGCTTCGCGGCGCCGCTGCAGCACGCCGACCGGGCGATCATCGTCACCGCCAACGATTTCGACTCGATCTACGCCATGAACCGGATCGTGGCGGCGGTGCAGGCGAAGTCTAAGAACTACAACGTCCGGCTGGCGGGCTGCATCGCCAACCGCTCGCGCGAGACCAACGAGGTGGACCGCTATTGCGAGCGCGTCGGCTTCAAGCGGCTGGCGCACATGCCCGACCTCGACGCCATCCGCCGCTCGCGCCTCAAGAAGAAGACGCTGTTCGAGATGGACCCCGACGAGGACGTGGTGGCGGTCCAGAAGGAATACGTCCGGCTGGCGGAACTGCTCTGGGCGGGGGTCGATCCGATGGCCCCGGCGCCGATGAAGGACCGCGACATCTTTGAAATGCTGGGGTTCGACTGATGCCCACCGCCGCCTATCAGGCCCGCAAGGGCAAACTCGAGACCTATTTCGACCGCACCGCGTCGCAGACCTGGGCGCGGCTGACCTCGGATGCGCCGGTCTCGCGGATTCGCGCCACGGTGCGGCAGGGGCGCGACGAGATGCGCGCGCTGCTGCTGGGCTGGCTGGGCGCGGACCTGACCGGGCGGCGCATCCTCGACGCGGGCTGCGGCACCGGGGCGCTGGCGATCGAAGCCGCGCGGCGCGGCGCGGACGTGGTGGCGATCGACATCGCCGGCTCGCTGGTGAGCGTGGCGGCGGAGCGCACGCCCGAAGGGCTGAGGGGCACGCTGGAATACCGCGTCGGCGACATGCTCGACCCGGCGCTGGGCCGCTTCGATCATGTGGTCGCGATGGACAGCCTGATCCACTATCGGGCGTCCGACATCGCGCGGGTGGTCTCGGCGCTGTCGGCGCGTTGCGCGCGCTCGATGGCCTTCACCTTCGCGCCGCGCACGCCCGCACTGACGCTGATGCACGCGGCGGGGCAGTTGTTCCCGCGCAGCGACCGCTCTCCGGCCATCGAGCCGGTGGGCGAGCGGCGGCTGCGGCGGCTGCTGGAGGGGCGCCTCGACGGCGCAGCCTGCGCGCGCACCCGGCGTGTCGCGCGCGGCTTCTACACCTCTCAGGCGCTGGAGATCGTGCGGCCATGATCGTCGGTCGGGATACATTCAAGAAAACCCTGAACCGGCTGGGGCCGAAGTTCCTGCCGTTCGCCGACGCGGCGACCACCGAGCTGCCGCTGGCGCGCCTGCTGCGGCTGTCGCTGTTTCAGGTCTCGGTCGGCATGGCGGTGGTGCTGCTGAACGGCACGCTCAACCGGGTGATGATCGTCGAGCTGGGCGTGCCGACCTGGCTGGTGGCGCTGATGATCTCGCTGCCGCTGCTGTTTGCGCCCGCGCGCGCGCTGATCGGGTTCCGCTCGGACCATCACAAGTCGGTGCTGGGCTGGCGGCGGGTGCCTTACCTGTGGTTCGGCACGTTGCTGCAGTTCGGCGGGCTGGCGATCATGCCGTTCGCGCTGATCCTTTTGTCCGGCGATCAGACGGTCGGCCCCGAGTGGGCGGGCGAGGCGGGCGCGGCGCTGGCGTTCCTGATGGTCGGCGCCGGGCTGCACACCAGCCAGACGGCGGGGCTGGCGCTGGCCACCGACATTGCGCCCGAGGAAAGCCGCCCGCGCGTGGTGGCGCTGCTCTATGTGATGCTGATGGTCGGCATGGTGCTGAGCGCCGTCGTGTTCGGCTGGCTGCTGGCGGACTTCGGCCAGAAGCGGCTGATCCAGGTGGTGCAGGGCGCCGCCGCGCTGACCATGATCCTCAACCTTCTGGCGCTGTGGGGGCAGGAGCCGCGCCGCCCGCACCTGACCAATCACGACCGCCCGAGCCCCAGCTTTCGCGCCGCCTGGGCCGATCTGGCGGCGGACGGGCGGGCGACGCGGCTGCTGGTGGCGGTCGCGCTGGGCACCGCCGGGTTCTCGATGCAGGACATCCTGCTGGAGCCTTACGGCGGCGAAGTGCTGGGCCTCGGCGTCGGCGCCACCACCGCGCTGACCGCGCTGATGGCGGGCGGGTCGCTGGCGGGGTTCGTGCTGTCGGCGCGCTGGCTGGCGCGCGGGCAGGATCCGCACCGGCTGGCGGCGTTCGGCGCGCTGATCGGGCTGACCGGGTTCTCCGCCGTGATCTTCGCCGACCCGCTCGACTCGGCGCTGATGTTCCGCGTCGGCGTGACGGTGATCGGCTTCGGCGCCGGGCTGTTCGGGGTCGGCGCGCTGACCGCCGCGATGGGGCTTGGCGACGCGCGCTCCAGCGGCCTTGCGCTGGGCGCTTGGGGCGCGGTGCAGGCGACCAGCGCCGGGCTGGCGATCGCGGCGGGCGGCGCCTTGCGCGACTGGGTCGGGCATCTGGCGATGTCGGGCCGGCTGGGTGAGGCGCTGATGCGGCCCGCCACCGGCTACAGCGTCGTCTATCACATCGAAATCCTGCTGCTGTTCGGCGCGCTGGCGGCCATCGGCCCGCTGGTGCGCCGTTCGGGGCGGACGCAGGATCAGGACAACCGGCCATTCGGCCTTGCGGAGTTCCCGACATGACGGCCGCCGCAGGCCCGGGACCGATGCGCCTACGAGAACGGAGGAGCTTTCCATGACGATCTTCGGCCACTTCGACATAGCGCAGCTGTGTCTCTACGCTTTCTGGGCCTTCTTCTTCGGCCTGGTGATCTATCTGCAGCGCGAGGCGCTGCGCGAGGGCTATCCGCTGGAGTCCGAGGTCTCCGGCAAGCCCGCCATGTTCGGCCCGTGGAAGATGCCCGAGCCGAAGGTGTTCAACCTGCCGCACGGCCACGGCCGGGTGCTGGCGCCGAACCCGGAAAAGGACGCGCGCGAGATCACCGACCGCAAGCTGGCGATGCGCGCCACCGAGAAATGGTCCGGCTCGCCCTTCGAGCCGACCGGCGATCCGATGATCGACGGCGTCGGCCCGGCCGCCTGGGCCGAGCGGTCGGACTATCCCGAACTGACCATCGAGGGCGCGCCCAAGATCGTGCCGATGGCCTCGACCACCGACTGGAGCATCGCCGGGGAAGACAGCGACATCCGCGGCTGGAAGGTGACCGGCTGCGACGGCGAGGTGGCCGGAACGGTCAGCGACGTGTGGGTGGACCGCTCCGAGTCGATGCTGCGCTACATCGAGGTCGCGCTTGAGGGCGGCAAGACCGCGCTCTGCCCGATGTCGGCGGTCCGCGTGGACGTCACCACCAAATCCTGCAAGGTGGCCAGCGTGACGGCGGCGCAGTTCGCCTTGGTCCCCGGCGTGAAGAAGCCCGGCCAGATCACCATGCTCGAAGAGGAGAAGGTGATGGCGTTCTATGCCGGCGGCAGGCTCTACGCCACGCCCCGGCGCGTGGAGCCGTGGCTGTGAGAGAGCATGATTACGAGCCGGTGAAAGGGCTTCCCGGTCTGCTGCCGCGCGGCGAGGCGGTGCTGTGGCAGGGCGCGCCGGACTGGCTGAGGCTGGCGCGCGGCGCCTTTCTCGGCGACTGGGTGGCGATCTATTTCGGCGCCCTGATGGCCTGGCGGCTGGCCGACAACCTCGCGCAGGGGGCCGGTTTCAACGCGGCCTTCGCGCATATGCTGTGGCTGGGGCTGGTCGCCGCCACAGCGCTGGCGGTGATCGGCGTGCTGGCGTTCGTCACCGCGCGCACCACGATCTACACCATCACCAGCCGCCGCGTGGTGCTGCGCATCGGCGCCGCGCTGACCGTGACGGTCAACGTCCCGTTCAAGCGCATCGCGGGCGCCGCGCTGCGCCGGGTGTCGGGCGAGGCGGGCGACGTGGTGCTGAGCGTCGGCGGCGCCGACCGGTTTTCCTACCTGATGCTGTGGCCGCACGCGCGGCCGTGGCGGATGGGCCGCCCGGAGCCGATGCTGCGCGCGCTGCCCGACGCGGCGCAGGCGGCGGCGGTGCTGGCGCAGGCGCTGCAGGCGTATCAGGCCGAATTCGGCATGGATCTTTCGGAGGCGGCGACGGCGCCCGGCGCCGCGCCCGTGAAGAAGCCCGGCCTCGCCCGTCCGTCGGGCGGCGCGGTCGCGGCCGAGTGACAGGAGAGCCAGGATGAGCACCCCCGCCAGCCGCGACCGGATCGACGAAAACCAGATACCCCGGCTGATCCTGCTGGCGGCGGGGGCGCTGATCGTGTTCGTGTTCCTGTCGATCTTCATCGGCCGCGCCACCGACACCGGCCTCTTGCTGACGCCCGAGGCGGCGGCGGTCGAGACCCGCGCCATGCGCTTCACGCCCGCGCCGACCGGCGAGATGGCGATCACCGACAAGCAGTCAGGCCAGCTTGTCGCATTGCTGTCTGCGGGCGGAGACGGTTTCATCAGGGGAGTGTTGCGCGGGCTTTCGCGCGGTCGGGCGGTGACGCGGACGACGGGCGACGACGTCTATGTGCTCACGCGCTATGACGACGGGCGTCTCTCGATCTCCGATCCGGTCTCGGGCGCGCGGTTCGACCTGAACAGTTTCGGGCCGGATAACCTTCAGGCTTTCGCGCGGCTGCTGAAATCGCAGGAGGACGCACAGTGACAGACGCGCCCATCTTTTCGAGACGCCGCTTCGACGTGCCCTGCACGGTCGAGGTGAGCCACACATTCGACAGCCTGCACGCCCATGTGGCGCTTGACGGCGACGTGAAGATCCAGCCCGGCGACGAGGTGCTGGTGCACGGCAGCCCGATCGAGGCTGCTTACGGCGAGGTGATCACCGAGCGGCGCATGGCCACGGTGACGCAGGCGACCATCTTCGAGCGGCTCTGGACCCGCGCCACCGGCGATTTCGAGTTCATGGAGCTGTGCGAATTCAGTTTCTCTGAGGAGGCCCGGCTATGAACGCGCGCGTCGATCTGGCTCTGGACGGCCTGCCGGTCGGTCTCAACGAGACCACCCGGATGGCGACCGAAACCACGCTGCTCAACCCACGCTTCTACACCACCGACTTCGACGAGATGGACAAGCTCGACGTGACGCCGGTGCGCGCGGAGTGGGACGCGCTGATCGCGGACATGAAGGCCGACCCCAACAAGGGCCACTTCAAGAAGACCGCCGACTGGGACCACGTCGATTTCGACGCCATGGAGCCGGGGCTGCGCAAGGAGCTGATCGACTTTCTGGTGTCGTCGCTGACGGCGGAGTTCTCCGGCTGCGTGCTCTACAAGGAGATGAAGAAGCGCGGCTCGAACCCCGACATCTGTGAGCTGTTCAGCTACATGTCGCGCGACGAGGCCCGCCACGCCGGCTTCATCAACGACGCGCTGAAAGAGGCCAACATCGGCGTGAACCTCGGGTTTCTGACCAAGGCGAAGAAATACACCTATTTCAAGCCGAAGTTCATC
>CAZOZE010000013.1:0-6547 GCA_964584215.1 uncultured Rhodobacterales bacterium | reverse complement strand
GCAGAGCGACGCAAGGCGCGGATGCGCCAGCGCGGTCTGCGCGGTGTGGCCGAGGCCAAGGCCGCCGACCACCACATCCAGCGCGGCGCCGCGCGCGCGGTCCAGCCCCAGCCGCGCCAGCGCGACCTCCGAGGCGATGAACGCGCTCGACATCAGGTAATGGTCGCCCAGCTTGATCTCGGTGACGTGCACGCCCAGCGCAGGCTCGAACCGCCGCCGCAGCGACAGCGCGCCGATGGGCGTCAGGCAATAGTCGAGTTCCTCGAATAGCGCGGCCATGGCGCCCGCTTACGCCGATGGGCGGCGCGAGGAAAGCCGGGCGCGCCGTCCGCCGGGGCGCAGCGCGGGCCACAGCCGCCGCGCCGAGCTCAGCGCGCGGGCGACATCGTGCTGCACCGCGATCAGCGCGGGCGTCACCACCAGCACCAGAACCATGCCGAAGCCGAGGCCGAACGCCAGCGTGACCACAGTGGGCTTCAGAAACTGCGCCTGCCGCGATGTCTCGAACAGCAGCGGCGCCAGGCCCGCCACCGTGGTCGCGGTGGTCAGGAACACCGCGCGCAGCCGGTCGGCGGTCGCGTCGATCAGCGCCGGGATCAGCGCGCGGCGGCGGGCGTAGTCGTCCACCGTGGTCACCAGCACGATCGAGTCGTTGATCACGATGCCGGTCATGCCGATCAGCCCGACAACCGAGAACATCGACAGCGCGACGCCCATCCACAGATGCCCCCACAGCACGCCGATCAGCCCCAGCGGAATCGCCAGCAGCACCACCAGCGGCCGCGTCCACGACGCGAAAACCCACGCCAGCGCGACATAGATCCCGGCCAGCACCAGCGCGAACCCCTTGCGGGCGTCGGCGAGAAAATCGCGCTCCTGCTCGGCCAGTCCGGTCAGCCGCCAGGTGACGTCAAAGCGCGCGGCGAGATCGGGCAGCAGCCGCGCCGACAGCGCCTCGGTCACGGCGGCGGCGGCGTCCGCGTCGGCCTCGTCGATCTCGCCGGTGACGGTGACCACGGGAAAGCCGTCGCTGCGCCGGATCGCGGAGAAGCCGAGGCTGCGCGAGACCTCCACCACCTCCGACAGCGGCGCCCAGACGCCGCCCGGCGCGCGCAGCCGGGCGCGCGACAGGTAATCGGCGGTCAGCGCCGCCTCATCGAGGCTCACCTCCACCGTGGCCGTGCGGCCGTCGAGCGGGAAGGACGCCGCCTCGATCCCGGCGAAGCGCGCGCGCAGCTCGGCGCCGACGGCGGCGATGTCGAAGCCCAGCGCCGCGCCGCGCGGCGTGAGGGTCAGCGACAGCTCCTCCTTGTCCCAGGCCAGCGTGTCCTCCAGCCCCGAGACGGCGGGAAAGCCGCGCAAGCCCTGTTTCAGCGCCTCGGCGGCGGCCTTCAGCGTGCGCGGCTCGAACCCGATCAGCTCGACCGAAATCGCGTCGCCGCCGGGACCCGCGCGCACCCCGCGCAGCGCCAGCGTCTCCAGCGCGGGCTGCGGGCGGATCGCCGCCTCCCAGGCGCGCAGAAAGTCGCTCTGGCTGTAGCGGCGCGCGTCTGCGTCGATCAGTTCGATGGACAGCCCGCCCAGCAGGTCGGCGTCCTTGGCGTCCACCCCCGACAGGCCGCGCCCCGCCGATCCGCCGACCACGCCCAGCGCCGACTTGAGCGGCGCGCGGCCATGTTCGGCCTCGAACCGCGCCGCCGTGGCGTCGAGCGCGCGCTGTGCCTCCGCCAGCATCGCCTCGGTGTCGGCGCGGGTCGCGCCGGGCAGCATGGCGAAATTCGCCGCGCCCGCCCCGCCCTCGGGCGCGTCGAAGAAGCGCCAGCGCAACTCACCCCCGGTCAGCAGCGTGACGCTGAACAGCAGCAACGCGACGGCGCCGCCGATCACGGCATAGCGCGCCGCCACCATCAGCCGCAGGAACGGGCGGAAGGCGCGGTCGCGAATCCAGCCGAAGCCGCGATCCACCATCCGGCTCGGCGCGTCGAACCATGGCGCGCGGCTGCGCGCGGCCAGCGCGTGGCGCATGTGCGCGGGCAGCACCAGAAAGCTCTCGATCAGGCTGGCGATCATCACCATCGCCACCGTCAGCGGAATGGCGAGGATCAGCGAGCCGAACCGCCCGCCGATCACCACCAGCCCCAGAAAGGCGATCACCGTGGTCAGCGAGGCGGCGAACACCGGCGCGAACATCCGCCGCGCCGCCGTCTCGGCGGCCTGCGCCGGGGGCAGGCCGCGCCGGGCCAGCATGTCGGCGTGCTCGCCGACCACGATGGCGTCGTCCACCACCACGCCCAGCACGATGATGAGGGCGAACAACGAGATCATGTTGAGGCTGAGGCCGGAGAGATACATCAGCGCCACGGTCGCGGCCATCGCGGCGGGGATGCCCATCGCCACCCAGAACGCGGTGCGCGCCGACAGGAACAGGAACAGAAACCCCAGCACCAGCGCCAGCCCCATCAGCCCGTTGTTCACCAGCAGGTCGAGCCGGTCGGTGATCGCCTGCGCGCGGGTGCGGGTCAGCGCCACCGCCACGCCCTGCGGCAGGGTGGGGCGCAATTCGTCCGCCGCGCGCTCCACCGCGCGCTGGATCGCCACCGCGTCGCCCAGCGCGTCGCGCTCGACCATCAGCGTCACCGCCGGGTCGGCGCCGACGAAGAACGCCTTGGCCTTCTCGACGCCCTCGACGCGCACCTCGGCCACGTCGCGCACGGTCAGCCGTTCGCCGCCGGGGCCGACGCGCAGCAGCACGGCGCCGATCGCCTCCGCCGTGCGGCTCTCCACGCCCGCGCGCACCCGCGCGCCGCCGGCGCCCAGATCGCCCGCCGGCCGGGCGGAGGCCTCGGCGGCCAGCGCGTCGGCGATCTCGCGCAAGCCGACGCCATGGCGGATCAGCGCCGCCTCATCCGCCGCGACCCGGATCACCGGATCGATCACGCCCGACAGCCGGGTGCGGGTGACGCCGGCGCGAAACAGCCGCGCCTGAAGCTCCGACGCGATGCGGGTGAGCTGATCGACGCCGACCGGGCCGGAGACCACCACCTCGGTCACGCGGTCGCGAAAGTCGCCGCGCCGCACCTCGGGGCGCTCGGCGGCGTCGGGCAGGTCTTCGGCGGCGTCGATGGCGGCGCGCACGTCGTCGGCGGCGCGGCCCATGTCCCAGTCCGGCTCGAATTGCAGCGTCAGACTGGCGGCGCCCTCGCGCGCGACCGAGGACGTGCTCTCGACGCCCTCCACCGCCAGCAGCGCAGGCTCAAGCACCGCGACGATCTGGCGGTCCACCTCCTCCGGCCCGGCGCCGGTCCACGCGACGGACACGGTGACGGTCTCGATCACCACGTCGGGAAAGAACTGCTGGCGGATCGAGACCCCGCCCCAGACGCCCGCCAGCACCATCAGCGCCATCAGCAGGTTGGCCGCCGTGCGGTGGGCGATGAAATAGCCCAGCAGGCCGCCCAGCCCCCGTGTCGGCGCGCCCTTCATCCGCGCGCGCCCCCCGGCGCGGCGCTGAGCGCGCCGGGCGCAGCCGAAGCATCGCTGCGGCGCACCTTCAGGCCGGGGCCAAGCTGCGGCGCGCGCGCGGTGACATAGGTCGCGCCGAACGGCGCGTCGGCCACGATCAGGCTGTCGCCGTCGCGGCGCAGGATGCGCACCGCCGCCTCGCGCAGCCGCCCCTCGGCGTCCACGATCAGGATGCGCCCGTCCTCGGTGGCGGCGGCGGCGGGGATCACTGCGACGCCCTCCAGCGGCGGCTCCTCGATGCGCGCGGTCACGAAATCGCCCGCGCGCAGCACGGTGTCGGCGCCAAGATCGAGCCGGACGTGGACCACCCGCCCGGCGCGCCCCTCGCCGGTGGCGGCGTCCGCCCGGTCGAGCGCGCCGCTGACGCTCAGCGGCTGGTCGTCGAGGTCGAGCGTCACCGTCACCGGCAGGCGCCGCAGCGCGCCGTCCGGCGCCAGCAGGCGGGCGAACTCGGCGCTGCTCAGGGTCACGGCGGCCTCCAGCGCGGTCGGGTCGATCAGCGAGGCGAGCGCCTGATTGGCGGTGGCGATGTCGCCCAGCGTCGCCGACACCTCCGCCAGCAGCCCGCCGAACGGCGCCGTCACTTCGGTTTCCGCCAGCCTGCGCCGCGCCTCGTCCAGCGTCAGCGCCGCGCGGCGCACCGCCAGATCGGCGCGGTCGATGCGCAGGGTGGCGGTCAGCACCGCCTGTTCGCGGCTGGCCACCACCTGCTTGACCGCCGCCAGCGCCAATTCCGCCTCATCGACCACCGAGGCCGACGCAACGCCGCGCCCGGCCAGCGCCTTCTGCCGCTCCAGCGTCGAGACCCGCAGCGCGCGCTGGGTCTGCGCCGACTCAAGTTCGACCTCCGCCGAGCGCACCGATTGGCGCGCCTCCGCCGCGTCGGCCTGCGCCTCGGCCAGCGCAACTTCGGCGTCCTCGACGCGGGCGCGATAGTCGGCGGGGTCGATGCGCACCAGCGTCTCGCCCGCGCGCACCCGGCCGCCGTCGCGAAATTGCGCCGCCAGCATCACGATGCGCCCGCTCGCCTGCGCGCTGACGCGCAGCGTGCGCCAGCTGCGGATCTCGCCGAACGCCTCGATGACGGGATGGGCGGTGACGCGCTCCAGCACGGCGGTGGCGACCGCGACGCCGCGCTCCTCAACCGCGCGCGGCGCCGCGGCCTCGCGGCCTTCGATCGAGCGCATCAGGCTGAGCGCGCCAAGCGTCGCCAGCGCCACGCCCAGCGCCAGCAGCGTCAGCCCGCCCAGTCCCCGCAACACAAAGCGCATCCGCGCCACCCCTTTGACCGCAGCCCGCAGCGAACTCTCAACGCGCGGGCCGCGCGATTCCGTCGCCGCAAACCTAAACGCAGCGCCCGCCGTCCACCTCCAGCACCACGCCGGTGATGAACTCGGCCTCGTCCGACGCCAGATAGAGCGCCGCGCGCGCGATGTCGCGGGGTTGCGACATCCGGCCCAGTGGAATGGTCGCCACGAACTTGGCGCGGTTCTCGGGCGTGTCGGCGACGCCCATGAACGATTCCAGCAAGCCCGTCTCGCCCATCACCGGCGCGATGCCGCAGACGCGGATGCGATCCGGCGCCAGCTCCACCGCCATCGACTTCGACAACAGGTTCACCGCGCCCTTCGAGCCGTTATACCACGTCAGGCCGGGGCGGGGGCGGATCCCGGCGGTCGAGCCGATATTGACGATCACGCCGCCGGTTCCCTGACGGCGCAACAGCGGCACGGCGGCGTGGGCCATGTGGAAGATCGACTTGACGTTGACCGCATAGACGCGGTCGAACTCGTCCTCGCTCACCTCCAGCATCGGCTTGTTGCGATGCGTCCAGCCCGCGTTGTTCACGATCACGTCCACGCCGCCGAAGGCTGCGGCCGCATCGGCCACCGCGCGCGCGACGGCGGCGCCGTCGGTCACGTCGCAGGCCAGCGGGATCGCGGCGTCGCCGATCCCGTCGGCGACCGCCCTCGCCCCCGCCGCGTCGATGTCCAGCACCGCCACCTGCGCGCCTTCGCCCGCGTAAAGCTCGGCGATCGCCCGCCCGAACCCCGACGCCGCGCCGGTGACGATCGCACGTTTGCCTTCAAGCCTCATGCCGCCCTCCCTGCGATTGATTGGCGACAGCGGGCGGCGGCGGCGCGGAATTGTCAAGCGGGGGCGGGCCGAAGTCTTTGCGCCAGGCGCGCGGGGCTGGCCGGGCGTCCCCGCGCTGGAAAAATATTGCCATAAAACCGGTTTTGTAGTTATGCTGGGTCCATGAACGAATCCGACGCCGCCGCCGCGCTCGCCGCGCTGGGCCATGAGGCCCGCCTGAAGGTCTTTCGCCTGCTGGTGCGCGCGGGCGAGGGCGGGCTGTCGGTGGGCGACATCGCGGCGCACGAGGGCCTCGCGCCCTCGACGCTGGCGCATCATCTGGGCGCGCTGGTCGCGGCCGGGCTGGTGGAGCGAAGGCGCGCGGGTCGGCTGATGCTGATCCGCGCCGATTATGACCGGATGCGCGCCGTGCTGGCGTTTGTGGCGGCTGAGTGCTGCGCCGGCGTCCGGCTGACGCAGGACGACGCGGCGTGACAATCGGAAGGGGAACGCGATGACGGCGCTGGTTCTGAGGCGCATCGGCGATCTGTCCGGCGCGGTTGACCGGGTGTGGCTCGCCGTCGCGGCGATCCTGCTGGCGGTGGCGGCGCTGGATGCGGCGCAGGCGGCTGAGAGCGTGCGCTTCGCGCTGGCCGCCCTGCTCCATGTCGCGCCGTTTCTTGTGTTCTCGGTGCTGGTCGCCGCCGGGGCTGCGGCCACGGGCGCCGACAACCTGATCGCGCGCGCCTTCACCGGGCGGCTGCCGCTGATGATCGCGCTGGCCGCCGCGTTTGGCGCGCTGTCGCCATTCTGCTCCTGCGGCGTGATCCCGCTGATCGCGGCGCTGTTGGCGATGGGCGTGCCGCTGGCGCCGGTGATGGCGTTCTGGCTCGCCTCGCCGGTGATCGACCCGGCGATGTTCGCGCTGACGGCGGGCACGCTGGGCGTG
>CAZOZE010000012.1:0-2855 GCA_964584215.1 uncultured Rhodobacterales bacterium | reverse complement strand
GCGCCCGCCTCGCGCGGGGTGGAGCCCTGCGCCGCCAGAACCTCCGCCAGCACGGCGGGGCCGCCCAGCAAAGCCTCAGCCACGCTTCAGCCGCTCCACCGCCATCAGCACCCGCTCCGGCGTCGCGGGCGCGTCGAGGCGCGGGCATGCGCGATAATCCGCGACCGACGCGATCGCCATGCCGAGCGCCTCCAGCACCGAGGCCGCCAGCATCAAGGGCGGCTCGCCCACCGCTTTCGAGCGCTTGATCGTCATCTCGCGGTTGGCCGACCAGTCGGCGAGCGTCACGTTGAAGATGCGCGGGCGGTCCGACGCCAGCGGGATCTTGTAGGTCGAGGGCGCATGGGTGCGCAGGCGGCCCGCCTTGTCCCACCACAACTCCTCGGTGGTCAGCCAGCCCATGCCCTGGATGAAGCCGCCCTCGACCTGGCCCATGTCGATCGCGGGGTTCAGCGAGCGGCCCACGTCATGCAGAATGTCCACCCGCTCGACCTGATATTCCCCGGTCAGCGTGTCGATGGCGACCTCCGACACTGCGGCGCCGTAGGCGTAGTAGTAGAACGGTCGCCCGGTTCCCTTCGCGCGGTCCCAGTGCACCTTTGGGGTCTTGTAGAACCCGGCGGCGGAGAGCTGGACGCGCGCCATGTAGGCGGCCTTGACGACCTCGGCGAACGGGATCGCGCGGCCCGCGACCTGCACGGCGCCGCCGCTGAACGCCACCTCCGCCGCCGCGCCGCCCCATCTTTCCGCCGCGAACGTCGCCAGCCGCGCCGTGATCTGCGCGCAGGCGTCCAGCGTCGCCATGCCGTTGAGATCGGCGCCGGAGGAGGCGGCGGTGGCCGACGTGTTGGGCACCTTGTCGGTGGCGGTGGCGGTGACGCGCACGCGGTCGGGCGCAAGCCCGAAGGCGTCGGCCGCCACGCCCTGCACCTTGGTGTGCAGGCCCTGGCCCATCTCGGTCCCGCCATGGCTGACCATCACCGAGCCGTCCTGATAGACGTGCACCAGCGCGCCGGCCTGATTGTACCAGGTGGCGGTGAAGCTGATGCCGAACTTGACCGGCGTCAGCGCAATGCCGCGTCGGATCACCGGGCTGTCGGCGTTGAACGCCAGCACGGCGCGGCGGCGGGCGGCGTAGTCGCTGCGCGCCTCAAGCTCGGCGATCAGGCGCGGCAGGATGTTGTCCTCGACGCGCTGGTGATAGGGCGTCACGTCGCGCCCGTCGCGGTAGAAATTGGCCTTGCGGATCTCCAGCGGGTCGCGGCCCAGGGCGTAGGCGATCTCCTCGATGATCCGCTCGGCGCCCAGCACCCCCTGCGGGCCGCCGAAGCCGCGAAACGCGGTGTTGGAGACGGTGTTGGTTTTCAAGGGCTTCGAGGTCAGCCGCACGGCGGGGTAGTGATAGGCGTTGTCGGCGTGAAACAGCGCGCGGTCGGTGACCGGGCCGGAGAGGTCGGCGCTATAGCCGCAGCGCGCGGCGAACTCCGCCGCCACGCCTTCGATTACGCCCGCCTCGTCGAAGCCGACGCTGTAGCGCACCCGGAAATCGTGGCGCTTGCCGGTGGCGATCATGTCGTCGTCGCGGTCGGGTCGGATTTTCACGGCCCGGCCCCATTTGCGCGCCGCCAGCGCCGCGACGCAGGCGAAGATATTGCCTTGCGTCTCCTTGCCGCCAAAGCCGCCGCCCATGCGGCGCACCAGCACCGTGACATGGTTGCTGGGGACATCCAGCACATGCGCCACCATGTGCTGAATCTCGCTGGGGTGCTGGGTGGAGGAATGCACCACCATCGCGCCGTCCTCGCCGGGGATCGCCAGCGCGATCATGCCCTCCAGATAGAAATGGTCCTGCCCGCCGATGCGCATCTCGCCGTCGATGCGACGCGGCGCGCCCGCCAGCGCCGCGCCTGCGTCGCCGCGCTGCAAGGTCAGCGGCTCGGTGACGAGCGGATAGTCCAGCGCCTCGGCGTCGCTCAGGTCGATGGCGTGCGGCAGGTCGGCGTAGGTCACCACGGCCTTCAGGGCGGCCTCGCGGGCGATGGCGCGGGTTTCGGCGACCACGGCGAAGATCGGCTGGCCGTGGAACTGGACCGCGCCGGTCGCGAACACCGGCTCGTCATGGCGCCCGGTGGGGCTGATGTCGTTCTCGCCGGGGATGTCGGCGGCGGTCAGCACGCCGACCACGCCGGGATGGGCGCGCACCGCGCCAAGGTCCAGCGCCGCGATGCGCGCGTGCGCCCGGCTGGCCAGCCCCAGACAGGCGTGCAGCGTTCCGGCAGGCGTGGGCATGTCGTCGATGTATTCGGCGCGCCCGGTGACGTGCAGCCGCGCGGATTCGTGCGCGCCGGGGGGGGCGGTTTCGGGCGCGGCTTCCGTGATTGGCGTCTCGCGGTTCATCGCCCTCACCCTGCCCGCGTCAGCCGCGCGGGAATATCCGGCGCGGTGGTCTCCAGATGGAACCTTTGCAGCAGGTTGGCGGCGACGGTCATGCGATACTGCGCCGAGGCGCGCCAGTCGCTCAAAGGCGTGAAGTCGCCCGCCAGCGCCGCTGCGGCGGCCTCAACCGACGCGGCGTCCCAGGGCTGGCCTACAAGCGCCGCCTCCGCGCCGCGCGCCCGCTTTGGCGTCGCCGCCATGCCGCCGAAGGCGAGGCGCGCCTGCGTCACCCGCCCCCCCTCCAGCCGCAGCCGGAAAGCGGCGCAGACGGCGGAGATGTCCTCGTCGCGGCGCTTGGAGATCTTGTGGACGGCGAAGCGGTCGCGCGGGTCGGGGGCGGGGACCGCGACGCTTTCGACGAACTCATCCGGCGCCCGGTCCTGACGCCCGTAGTCGAGGAAGAAATCCTCCAGCGGCAG
>CAZOZE010000011.1:0-12292 GCA_964584215.1 uncultured Rhodobacterales bacterium | reverse complement strand
ACCACCAGCATGGTCGCGGCGCTGCTGGATGCGGGCGGCATCGACCCCACCGTGGTCAACGGCGGCATCATCCAGGCCTACGGCTCGAACGCGCGGCTGGGCGCGGGCGACTGGATGGTGGTGGAGGCCGACGAGAGCGACGGCACCTTCGTCAAGCTGCCCGCGACCATCGCCGTCGTCACCAACATCGACCCCGAGCACCTCGACCACTACGGCGATTTCGACGGCGTGCGCGACGCCTTCCTGTCGTTCGTCTCCAACATCCCGTTCTACGGCCTGGCGGTGTGCTGCATCGACCATGCCGAGGTGCAAAGCCTGATCGGCAAGATCGACGACCGCCGGGTGGTGACCTACGGCTTCAGCCGCCAGGCCGACGTGCGGGCGGAGAATCTGGTCTGGGAGAACGGCGCCGGGCGCTTCGACGCGGTGCTGCGCGCGGGCGAGGGCTTTCACCGCCTCGACGGGCTGATCCTGCCGATGCCGGGCGAGCACAACGTGCTGAACGCGCTGGCCGCGATCGCCGTGGCGCGCGAGCTGAAGATCGGCGACGCGGCGATCCGCAAGGGGCTGGAGGGCTTTCGCGGCGTCAAGCGCCGCTTCACCCGCGTCGGCGACTGGAACGGCGTGGCGATCATCGACGACTACGGCCACCACCCGGTCGAGATCGCCGCCGTGCTCAGGGCCGCGCGCGCCGCCACCAACGGGCGGCTGATCGCGGTGCACCAGCCGCACCGCTATTCGCGCCTGCATGATCTGTTCACCGATTTCTGCGGCTGTTTCAACGACGCCGACATGGTGGCGATCGCCGACGTCTATGCGGCGGGCGAGGCGCCGATCCCCGGCGTCAGCCGCGACGCGCTGGTGGGCGGCCTGCGCGCCCACGGCCACCGCGACGCCCGCGCGCTGGAGGGGCCGGAGGCGCTGGCCGGTCTGGTGCGGGCCGAGGCGCATCCGGGCGACATGGTGGTGTGTCTGGGCGCAGGCACCATCACCGCATGGGCCAACGCGCTGCCCGGCGAGCTGGCGCGGCTGGGGTGACGGGGCTGGCATGACGGCGCGCCCCCTCACCCCGACCCTCTCCCCCGTCGGGGGAGAGGGGGCGCTAGCGGCATCGCCTGCGCGCCCCTCGAAAGCCGGGCGCTGTCGGCAGGCCTTGCGCTCCCTCTCGCCTTGCAGGGGCGCGTCGGGGTGGCGGGGCGGCGCGGCTAACGTGACCGCGCCGCCGCACGGCGCCGCCGCGCTCTCCCGCCTGCCCCGCGCGCACGGAACGCTCACCCCGATGCCCCCCCCCGTTGGGGGAGAGGCCGCGCTAACGGCGCCGCCTGCGCGTCCCTCGAAGGCCGGGCGCCGTCGGCGGGCCTTGCGCCCCCTCTCCCCTCGGGGAGAGGGTCGGGGTGAGGGGCGCGCCGCCCGATCGGCGCCGCGCCGATGACCGCCCTGCTGCACGGCGCCGCGCTCCTCTCCCGCCTGCCCCGCGCGCGCGGAACCCTCACGCCGATGCGCCCGCTCGATGAGCTCACCTGGCTGCGCGTCGGCGGCCCGGCGGAGGTGCTGTTCCAGCCCGAGGACGCCGACGACCTGTCGCAATTTCTCGCCGCGCTGGCGCCGGACATCCCGGTGACAATCCTGGGCGTCGGCTCGAACCTGATCGTGCGCGACGGCGGCGTGCCGGGGGTGTCGATCCGGCTGGGGCGCGGCTTCAACGCGGTGCGGCGCGAGGGCGCGACCGGCCTGCGGGCGGGCGCCGCCGTGCTTGACGCGCAGATCGCAAAGGCCGCCGCCACCTACGGCATCGCGGGGCTTGAGTTCCTGCGCACCATCCCCGGCGCGCTGGGCGGCGCGGTGCGGATGAACGCGGGCTGCTACGGCGCCTATCTGGCGGACGTGTTCACCGGCGCCGTCGCCATCGACCGCAAGGGGCGACGCCACGCGCTCGGCCCCGACGACATGGGCTTCGGCTATCGCGACTGCGGTCTGCCCGACGACCTGATCTTCACCGAAGTCAGCCTCGAGGGCCGCCCCGACGCCCCCGCCGCGATCCTCGCGCGCATGGCGGCGCTGCTGAAAAAGCGCGCCGAGACGCAACCGGTGCGCGAACGCACGGCGGGGTCCACCTTCCGCAATCCGGCCGGTCATTCCTCGACCGGCGCGGCGGATGAGGACCACGCGCTCAAGGCATGGACGCTGATCGACAGGGCGGGGTGCCGGGGCCTTCAACTGGGGGGTGCGCAGATGTCGCCGATGCACCCCAACTTTCTGGTTAATACGGGCGGCGCCACCGCCGCCGACCTGGAAAAACTTGGCGAATTGGTGCGTGTTAGGGTTTTGGAAACCACCGGCGTTCAGTTACTGTGGGAAGTGAAACGGATCGGAATCAATCCGGCCGGATAGAATCGTCCGCACGAACGGGCGAACGGAATTGAGGCTGGGCATGTCGAGCAGGACGCCCCGCATCGCCGTGCTGAAGGGCGGCTGGTCGGCCGAACGCGAGGTCTCGCTCGCGTCGGGCCGGGAGTGCGCCGCAGCCTTGCGCGCCGCGGGCTATGACGTGGTGGAGATCGACGCCGGACGCGACCTTGCGGCGCGGCTGAGCGACGCCGCGCCCGATGTCGCGTTCAACGCGCTGCATGGCCGCTGGGGCGAGGACGGCTGCGTGCAGGGCCTGCTTGAGGTGCTGGGCCTGCCCTACACCCATTCCGGCGTGCTGGCCTCCGCGCTTTCCATGGACAAGATCCGCGCCAGGGACGCCTTCGCCGCAGCCGGGCTGCCGGTGGCGGCGGGGCGGCTGGCCACCCGCGCCGAGATCGCGGCGGGCCACCCGATGCCGCCACCCTATGTGGTGAAGCCTTATAACGAGGGCTCGTCCGTCGGCGTGCATCTGGTGCTTGAGGGCGCCAACGGCCCGGCGCAGCTGGGGCCGGGCGCGCCGGAGGCGCTGCTGGTCGAGGCGTTCGCGCCGGGGCGCGAACTGACGGTCGCGGTGATGGGCGACCGCGCGCTGACCGTGACCGACATCATCGCCGAGGGCTGGTACGACTATGACGCGAAATACCGCCCCGGCGGCTCGCGCCATGTCTGCCCCGCCGACATCCCGGCGCCCGTGTTCGACGCCTGCCTCGATCAGGCGCTGCGCGCGCACCGCGCGGTCGGCGCCCGCGGCCTCAGCCGCACCGATTTCCGCTGGGACGAGACGCGCGGGACGGACGGGCTGATCGTGCTGGAGATCAACACCCAGCCGGGCATGACGCCGACCTCGCTGGCGCCGGAACAGGCCGCCGCCGTCGGCGTCTCGTTCCCCGAGATGTGCCGCTGGATGGTGGAGGACGCCTCATGCGGGCGTTAGGGCCGGACGACCGCCCGCCGCAGGGCGGCGCCCGGATTGCGGGCGCGCAGAGAGAAGCTGCGCCGCGCGGACGCGCGGCGGACGCCCCGCTCTGGCGCTATCGCCTCGCGCGGCTGTGGCGGCGGCGCGCGTTCCGGCGCGCGGTGCTGGTGCAGGGGCCTGCGCTGGCGCTGGCGGCGGCGGCGGCGGCGCTGGCCTCCGATCCGCAGGTGCACGCCGCGCTGGCCGACAAGGCGCAGGCGGTGCGCGCGGCGCTGACCGCGCGGCCCGAGTTCGCGATCCGGCGCATCGAGATCGAGGGCGCCTCGCCGGCGGTGCGCGCCGAAATCCTGGCCGCGCTCACCGACGCCATGGGGGCCTCGTCGCTGAACCTCGACGCCAACGCCGTGCGCCGCCGGGTCGAAGCGCTGGGCTGGGTGGCCAGCGCGCGGGTCTCGCTGGAGGCGCCCGAGGGTCTGCGCGTGGCGGTGGACGAGCGCACGGCGACGGCGGTCTGGCGCATCGGCGGCGAACCGGTGCTGATCGACCGCGCCGGCGTCGTGATCGAACCCGCCTTCCGCCGCGCCGACCATCCCGACCTGCCGCTGGTGGCGGGCGACGGCGCCGACGCGGCGGTGGACGAGGCGCTGGCGGTGCTGGCCGAGGCGGGGCCGCTCGCGCCGCGCGTGCGCGGTCTGGTGCGGGTCGGCGCGCGGCGCTGGGACGTGGTGCTGGCGGGCGCGACGCGCGAGGAGGATGCCGACGTGACGCTGAAACTGCCCGCCGACGACGCCCCCGCCGCCATGGCGCGCGCCGCCGCGCTGCAGAGCGAACACGCCTTGTTCGACCGCGACATCCGCGCGGTCGATCTGCGCCTGCCGGGCCGCCCCACGGTGCGGCTGAGCGCGCGGGCGCTGGCGCGGCTGGCGGCGCTGCGGGGGGATCAGGCGTGAGCGCCGCGCTGTCGGGGATGCGCGCGATGCGCGAGCGGCTGCGCGCGGCGCTGCGGCGCGGGCTGGTGGCCGCGCTCGACGTCGGCTCGCACACCACCACCTGCTTCATCCTCGGCGTGGACGCCGAGCGGCTGGCGCGCGCGCAGGCCGAGGACGCCCGCCACGACGCCTATGGCGCGCTGCGCATCGTCGGCGCCGGACTCACCCAGTCGCACGGCGTGAAGCTGGGCGAGGTGACGGACATGGAGGCGACCTGCCGCACGATCCGTCAGGCGCTGGAGAAGGCGGAAAAGGCGGCGGGCGAGCGCGTCGATCAGGTGATCGTCGCGCTGTCGGGCGCGCGGCCGCTCAGCGGCGCGGCGCATGGCGCGGCGCTGCTGGAGGGGCTGGAGGTCGGCCGCCGCGACATCGCCCGCGCGCTCGCCGCCGCGCATGTTCCGCGTGAGGACGGACGCGAGCTGCTGCACGCCCAGCCGGTGAACTACGCGCTCGACGGCGTGAGCGGCCTGTCCGACCCGCGCGGCATGACCGGCGCGCGGATCGCCGCCGATCTGCATGTGCTCCACGTCGCCTCCGGCCCGCTGCGCAACCTCGCCCAGTGCGTGCGCCGCTGCGATCTGGAGCTGGCGGGGGTGGTGGCGGCGCCCTATGCGGCGGGGCTGTCGAGCCTGGTCGAGGACGAGCAGAAGCTGGGCGCCGCCTGCATCGACATGGGCGCGGGCGCCACTGGCGTCTCGGTGTTCCTGCGCGGCCACCTGATCCACGCCGACAGCGCGCGCATCGGCGGCGACCATATCACGCTCGACATCGCCAACGGCCTGTCCATGGCCAGCGCGGACGCGGAGCGGATCAAGAACCTGCACGGCGGCGCCGTCGCCACCGGTCAGGACGACCGCGATCTGATCGAGGCGCCGCAACTGGGCGAGAGCGGCCCGGGTGAGCGCCGCCGCATCAGCCGCGCCGCGCTGATCGGCGTCATCCGGCCGCGGCTGGAGGAGACGCTGGAGACGGTGCGCGACCGGCTGCGCGCGGCGGGGTTCGAGCATCTGCCGGGCCGCCGCATCGTGCTGACCGGCGGCGCGTCGCAACTGCCGGGGCTGGAGGAGGCGGCGCAGCGCATCCTCGGCCGCCGCACCCGCGTCGGGCGGCCGATGCGTATCGCGGGCCTGCCGGTCAGCGCCTCCGGCCCTGCTTTCGCCACGGCGGTGGGATTGTGTCTCTACGCCGCAAGGCCGCAGGACGAGCTTTGGGATTTCGAGACGCCGCTGGCGGTCTCGGGCCGGGGCCGCGCCGCGCGGGCGGTGCGGTGGTTTCGTGAAAACTGGTGAAAGCGGATGAAACCTGCGTGAAGTTCGTGTAACGTCGCCTTCAAGAACCAAAAAACCACCGATTGAGCAGCAGCAAACAACAGGCGGAACCCCAATGGCCTTGATTTTGAAGTCGCCCGAGGCGCAGGACCTGCGACCCCGCATCACCGTGTTCGGCGTCGGCGGCGCCGGTGGCAACGCGGTCAACAACATGATCGAAAAGGCGCTTGAGGGCGCCGAGTTCGTCGTGGCCAACACCGACGCGCAGGCGCTTCAGCAGAACCGCTCGTCGCGCAAGCTGCAGCTGGGCGCGCATGTCACGCAAGGTCTCGGCGCGGGCGCCAAGCCCGGCGTCGGCGCGCAGGCGGCGGAGGAGAGCCTCGAGGAGATCGTGGACTGCCTCGCGGGCAGCCACATGTGCTTCATCACCGCGGGCATGGGCGGCGGCACCGGCACCGGCGCGGCGCCGGTGATCGCGCGCGCCGCGCGCGAGATGGGCATCCTCACCGTCGGCGTGGTCACCAAGCCGTTCCAGTTCGAGGGCGCCAAGCGCATGGCGCAGGCGGAGAGCGGCATCGACCAGCTTCAGCAGGTGGTGGACACGCTCATCATCATCCCCAACCAGAACCTGTTCCGCATCGCCAATGAGCGCACGACCTTCGCCGAGGCGTTCATGATGGCCGACGACGTGCTGTATCAGGGCGTCAAGGGCGTGACCGACCTGATGGTGCGCCCCGGCCTGATCAACCTCGACTTCGCCGACGTCCGCAGCGTGATGGACGAGATGGGCAAGGCGATGATGGGCACCGGCGAGGCCTCGGGTGAGACCCGCGCCGTGGACGCCGCCGAAAAGGCGATCGCCAATCCGCTGCTCGACGAAGTGTCGCTGAAGGGCGCGCGCGGCGTGCTGATCAACATCACCGGCGGCTATGACCTGACGCTGTTCGAGCTTGACGAGGCCGCCAACCGCATCCGCGCCGAGGTGGACCCCGAGGCCAACATCATCGTCGGCAGCACGCTCGACCCCGAGATGTCGGGCGCGATGCGGGTCTCGGTGGTCGCAACCGGCATCGACCTCGCCGCAGGCGCCCAGAGGCCGGAGGCGGAGACGCGCGCCGAGCCTGCGCCGCAACCGGTCGCCCAGCCGGCTTCGCAGCCGGGCCAGCAGCCGGAGCCGGTGCGCGTGGTCGCCCGCGCCGCGCAGGCCGCGCCCGCCCCGCGCATGGTCCAGCCCGCGCCGCAGCGCGCGCCGCAGCCGGTCGCCCAGCCCGCAGCGCGGCGGGAGGCGGCGGCGAACCTGTTCTCGACCGGCGGTCGCGACGACGACGACGGCTTCGGGCCCGACGCGCTGTTCGACCTCGACGAGGGCTCGATCGTGCGCGCGCCGGAGCCGGAACCCAAGCGCGACCATCCCTTCGTGCCGCACGCGGCGGACGCGGGCGAGACCCTGCGCGCCCGCCCCGCGCCGCGCCCGGTCCCCGCGCCCGCGCCGCAGCCCGCCGCGCATGCGCACGCGCCCGAGGACGAGCGCCCCGCGCGCTTCGGCTTCAACAACCTCATCAACCGCATGACCGGCGGCGGCGCGCGCGAAAAGGAGCTGCCCACCTTCATCGCCAAACCCGGCGCGCGGCGGGAGCCGTCGCCCGCGCAGGCGCCGCGCGACGAGGAAGACATGCGCATGGAGGTGCCCGCCTTCCTGCGCCGTCAGGCGAACTGAGAAGACCGGGCCAAGACGGAGGCCGTCGTTGCGCCGCCCCGGAAACGGGGCGGCTTTTTCTTTCCATGACAATGCCTTGGCGCATTGTTTCAGCGCGTAACAAACATTGAATTGTGCAATGCGGCGCCATCCCGCATCTTGTCGTCACAAACAAAACAAGAAAAAGTCGGGGCAGTCGGTCATGCAAGCCACTCTCAGCAGATCCATATCGTTCACCGGCGTAGGCCTGCACGGCGGCAAGCCTGCGCGCATGGCGATCCGCCCGGCGCCGCCGGGCGCGGGCGTCTGGTTCTGTCGCGTGGACGTTAGCGACCGCGACCAGATGATCCCGGCGCGCTTCGACGCCGTCTCCGACACAAGGCTGTGCACCGTGCTGTCGAACGGCGCGGGGGTCGGCGTCTCGACCGTCGAGCATGTGATGGCGGCGCTGGCGGGCTGCGGCGTGGACAACGCACTGATCGACATCGACGGCCCCGAAATCCCGATCATGGACGGCAGCGCGCAGACGTTCGTCGATGCGATCCAGACGGCGGGGCTGGCCTTCACCGCCACGCCGCGCCGCGCGCTGCGCATCCTCGCGCCGGTGGTGGCCGAGCGCGGCGACGCGCGCGCCGAGCTGCACCCCGCCGACGCGTTCTCGATGGACTTCGCCATCGCCTTCGAGGACCAGGCCATCGGCGCCCAGCGCCACGCGCTGACGCTGGAGGGCGACGCCTTCGCCAATGAGCTGGCGGACTGCCGCACCTTCACCCGGCTGGCGGAGATCGAGCAGTTGCGCGCGCACGGGCTGGCGCAGGGCGGCAGCCTCGACAACGCGGTGGTGGTGGACGGCGCGCGGGTGCTCAACCCCGGCGGCCTGCGCCGCCCGGATGAGTTCGTGCGCCACAAGATGCTCGACGCGGTCGGGGATCTGGCGCTGGCGGGCGGGCCGGTGATCGGGCGTTACGTCGGCGTCAAGGCCGGCCACGCGCTGACCAACACGCTGCTGCGGGCGCTGTTCGCCCGCCCCGACGCCTGGCGGTGGGAGCCTGCGGCGCCCCGGCTCGACCTGCCCGCGCCGGTGGCGCGGCGGTTCGCGACGCAGCGGATCGCGGCGGAATAGCCTGCGTCGGCGCGCGCGCGCCCCATGTCGCGCGCCGCCGGAATGTGCTAATCGGCCCCCAGTCGTTTCACGAGGTCGCCGATGCTCCGCTCCCGCCGCATGATGCTGATCCCCTTCGCCGCGCTGACGCTGCTGGTCGGCTGCGCCGACGAACCCGACCCCGCGACGCTCGACGCGCGCCCGGTCGATGAGATTTTCGCCGGGGCCGACGCGCTCGCCGCCGAGGGAGAGTTCGCGCAGGCGGCGGAGGCCTATGACGAGGTCGAGCGGCTCTATCCCTATTCGCCGCGCGCCAAGACCGCGATGATGCGCTCGGCGCAGTCCTATTATCGGGCAGGCGACTACAATCAGGCGCGGCTGGCGGCGGAGAGGTTTCTAAACTTCTATCCCGCCGACCCGCAGGCGCCCGACGCGCAGTTGCTGATCGCCAACAGCTATTACGATCAGATCGTCGATGTCGGCCGCGATCAGGCCAATACGCGCGAGGCGCTGACCGCGCTGCGCGAGACCGTCAACCGCTATCCCGACACCGACCAGGCGCGCGCGGCGCAGCTCAAGCTCGACCTGACGCTCGACCATCTGGCGGGCAAGGAGATGGCGGTGGGCCGCTATTACCTCAAGCGCGACCAGTATGTGGCCGCGATCAACCGCTTCCGCACCGTGATCGAGAACTACCAGACCACCAGCCACACGCCCGAGGCGCTGCACCGGCTGGTCGAGGCCTACATGGGGATGGGCGTGGTGCAGGAGGCGCAGACGGCGGCGGCGGTGCTGGGCTACAACTTCCCCGGCTCCACCTGGTATGCGTCGAGCTATGACCTGCTGACCGGCTCGAACCTTGCGCCGCAGGAGAACTCCGACAGCTGGATCAGCCGCAGCTACCGGCAGGTCGTCAAGGGGGAGTGGCTCTAGCCGCCTCGCGATGCTGCGCAGCCTCTCCATCCGCGACATCGTGCTGATCGAGGCGCTGGACCTCGATCTGCGCCCCGGCCTGAACGTGCTGACCGGCGAGACCGGCGCGGGCAAGAGCATCCTGCTCGATGCGCTGGGTCTCGCGCTGGGCGCGCGCGGGCGGGCAGAGATGCTGCGCCCGGGCGCGGAAGCCGGATCGGTGACCGCCGCCTTCGAGATCGCGCCCGGTCACCCCGCCCGCGCGGTCCTCGCCGACGCCGGGATCGCCGCCGGGGACGACCTGATCCTGCGCCGGGTGCTGACCGGCGACGGGCGCGCGCGCGGCTTCGTCAACGATCAGCGCGCCAGCGCCGAGACGCTGCGCGCGCTGGGCGCGGCGCTGGTCGAGGTCCACGGCCAGCACGACGATCGCGGCCTGTTGAACCCCGCCGGGCACCGCGCCCTGCTCGACGCCTTCGCGGGCGCCGAGGCGGAGCGCGCCGCCGTGCGCGCCGCCTGGGGCGCGTGGCGGGCGGCGCAGGCCGATCTGGCGGAGGCCGAACGGCAGGCGGCGGAGGCGGCGCGCGACGAGGACTTCCTGCGTCACGCCGTGGCGGAGCTGGAGGCGTTCGACCCGCAGCCGGGCGAGGACGCGGCGCTGGACGTGGCGCGGCGGCGGATGCAGGCGGCGAGCCGCATCGGCGAGGAGGTGGCGCGCGCGGCGCAGGAGATCGGCCCGCAGGGCGCCGAAGGCGCCATCGCCACTGCGGCGCGCAGGCTGGATCGCGCGGCGGCGCAGGCGGAAGGGGCGCTGGATGAGGCGCTCGCCGCGCTTGAGCGCGCGATGACCGAACTGGGCGAGGCGCAGGCGGGCGTAGAGCGCGCGCTGGAGGCGCTCGACGCCGACCCCGCAGCGCTGGAGCGCGCCGAGGAGCGGCTGTTCGCGCTGCGGGCGCTGGCGCGCAAGCATCAGGTCGCGCCGGACGATCTGGCCGGGCTGGCGGGCGATCTGGCGGCGCGGCTGGCGGCCATCGACGGCGGCGCCGCGCGGCTGGGCGGCCTGAGCCGCGCGGTGGACGCCGCCCGCGCCGCCTATGACGAAGCCGCCGCCGCGCTGAGCGCCAAACGCGCCGACGCCGCGCGACGGCTGGATCGCGCCGTCACCGCCGAACTTGCGCCGCTGAAGATGGAGCGCGCGGCGTTCCACACGCAGGTCGCGCCAGACGCGCCCGGCCCCGACGGCGCCGACCGGGTGGCGTTCACCGTCGCCACCAACCCCGGCGCGCCGCCCGGCCCCATCGACCGCATCGCCTCGGGCGGCGAGCTGTCGCGATTTCTGCTGGCGCTCAAGGTCTGTCTCTCGGCGCGCGCCGAGGGCCTGACGCTGGTGTTCGACGAGATCGACCGGGGCGTGGGCGGCGCCACGGCGGACGCGGTGGGCCGCAGGCTGGCGCGGCTGGCGCGCGGCGCCCAGGTGCTGGTGGTCACCCACAGCCCGCAGGTCGCCGCGCGCGGCGCATGGCACTGGCGCATCGAGAAGGTGGCGGAGCGCGGGCTGGCGCGCACCCGCGTCGTGGCGCTGGCGCCGGAGGCGCGCACCGAGGAGATCGCGCGGATGCTGGCGGGCGAGACGGTGACGCCGGGCGCGCGGCTCGCGGCGGCGGCGCTGCTGGGGGGCTGAAGCGCCCCCCGGCGTTCGCGCGCGCACCGGCGACGGCTGTCCCCGATCAGCAGGGCGCGCCTCGCGGATCGGGGCCCCGGCGCGAGGGCCGGGGCTGCGCTCAGGGCGCAGGCTTGCGCGCGGTGGCGGCGTCAGCGCCCGCCGCTCAGGCGCGCACCGGCGCGATGTCGGTGGACCACAGCACGGTGTCGGCCACGTCCATCAGGCTGACGGTCATCACGCCGCTGGAGGCCTCGATGTCCACCTTGCCGAAGAACTGCAACCCGGCGCTGGGCGGCAGGTTGACCTCTCCCTTGGGATCCTTCGAGAACACCACCTCGGGGCCGAAGGTGTCGTCCATGTCGCCGGGGCCGAAGCTGCCGGCGTGCAGGGGGCCGGAGACGAACTCCCAGAACGGCTCGAAGTCCTGGAACTGCGCGCGGTCGGGGCTGTAGTGATGCGCGGCGGTGTAGTGCACGTCCGCCGTCAGCCAGACGGTGTTGGCGACATTGGCGCGCTTGATGAAGCTCAGCACTTCCGCCATGTCGAACTCGCGGCCGAGCACTGGGCCGTCGCCGTTGGCGCCGTTCTCGAACGCCTCCTTGCCGTCGCGCACGATCAGACCGATCGGCATGTCGGACGCGATCACCTTCCACAGCGCGCGCGAATTGGCCAGCTCGCGCTTCAGCCAGTCGAGCTGGGCGCGGCCGAGATAGTCGGTGGCGGCCGTGCGCTCGGTCTGGCGGTTGGCGGAGTTGTCGCCGCGATAGGTGCGCATGTCGATGAAGAAGATGTCGAGCAGCGGCCCGTAGGCGACCTTGCGATAGATGCGCCCCGGCTCGGCGGCGTTGTCGCGGATCGGCAGCATCTCGCGGAACGCCTGGTTGGAGCGGGCGGAGAGCAGCGCCGCCGACTTGACCTTGTAGCGCTCGTCCGAGATCAGCACCTCGTCGGGATACCAGTTGTTCAGCGTCTCGTGGTCGTCCCACTGCGCCAGCATCGGGACAGTGGCGTTGAAGGCGCGCACGTTGGCGTCGAGCATGTTGTAGAGATAGTTGTGGCGGAACTCGTGCAGCGTCTCGGCGACCTTGCTCTTTTCCTCGGTTGTCACGTTGCGCCACGTCGTGCCGTCGGCCAGTTCGACCTCGGGCTTGATCACGCCGTCGGCGTAGATCGTGTCGCCTGAATGGATGAAGAAGTCGGGGGCGTGGCGCAGCATGGTGGCGTAGGTCGTCATGCCGCCGCGCGCCTCGTCGATGCCCCAGCCCTGCCCGGCGGTGTCGCCCGACCACACGAACGACACGTCGCGCAGGCCGCTCGGCGCGGTGCGGAAGCGGCCG
>CAZOZE010000010.1:0-2609 GCA_964584215.1 uncultured Rhodobacterales bacterium | reverse complement strand
GTGATCACCAGAAACCCGCGCTCGGGGCTGCGCAGCGCGTTGACGCCGCTGGCCACCAGCTTCATCGCGTCCACGTCAAGGCCCGAGTCGGTCTCGTCGAGGATGCAGAACCTCGGCTGCAGGATCGCCATCTGAAGGATTTCGTTGCGCTTTTTCTCGCCGCCGGAAAAGCCCACGTTGACCGGGCGCTTGAGCATCTCGGCGTCGATCTTAAGCTTGGCCGCCTCGGTGCGCACCAGCCGCAGGAAATCCGCCGCGTTGATCTCCGGCTCGCCGCGATGCTTGCGCTGGGCGTTGAGCGCGGTGCGCAGGAAGATCATGTTGCCGACGCCGGGGATTTCCACGGGATACTGAAACGCGAGGAACAGCCCCTCGGCCGCGCGCGCCTCCGCCTCCAGCGCCAGCAGGTCATGGCCGTTCATGCTGGCGGAACCCGCCGTCACCTCATAGCCCTCGCGCCCCGCCAGCACATAGGACAGCGTGGACTTGCCCGACCCGTTCGGCCCCATGATCGCGTGGACCTCGCCCGCAGGCACCTCCAGCGACAGACCTTTCAGGATCTTGGTGTCCTCGTCGGCGAGCTTCACGTGCAGGTCAGCGATCTTCAGCATTCAGTTCCCCCTTCGGCCCGCGCCCGGCGCGGCCAGTCGATACGCGGCGCGATACCGCGCCAGCAGCCCCAGCACCGCCAGCCGCGCGAACACGGACAGGCAAATCCAGATTCCCAGCACGAACCAGCCCGAGGGCCGGTAGCCGTCGATCAGCAGCGGCGGCACCCGCGCGGCGGCGGCGAAGGCCAGCGCCACCAAGAGCACGGTCAGCGGCTTGTCGATCAGTTGCGCCACCACCCGCAGGCGGCGCTCACGCGGGTCGGCGCAATACTCCTCGCCGACAATCTCATATTTGTCGCGCTCAGCCATCGGTCAGATCGAGCCGGCGTTCGATGCGGTCGAGGCGCAGTTTCAGGGCGGCGATATCGCTGTCCTGGCCGATCTCATGCGCCATGAAGGCGCCGATATGCTGCTTGATGCCGGTCATCTCGACGCGGATGCCGCGCATTTCCTCACGCATCAAGCCCATTTCGCCCTGAATGCGCTTGAGGATTTCAAGCACGAGGTTGTCTTTTTTGTCGCTCACCCCACGCTCCCCTCAAGGCTGATCGCCACCAGCTTCTGCGCCTCGACCGCGAACTCCATCGGCAGCGCCTGCAGCACTTCGCGGCAGAAACCGTTGACCACCAGCGCCACCGCCGCCTCCTCGTCCATGCCGCGCGCGCGGCAGTAGAACAGCTGATCCTCGGCGATCTTGGAGGTGGTCGCCTCGTGTTCGGCCTTGGCGGTGGCGTTCTTGATCTCGATATAGGGCACCGTGTGCGCGCCGCAGGTCTGGCCGATCAGCAGGCTGTCGCATTGCGTGTGGTTGCGCGCGTTGGCGGCGCGCGGGTGCATCGACACCAGCCCGCGATAGGTGTTCTGCGCCCGCCCCGCCGAGATGCCCTTCGAGACGATCCGCGATTTGGTGTTACGCCCCAGATGAATCATCTTGGTGCCGGTGTCGGCCTGCTGGGCGTTGTTGGCGATGGCGATCGAATAGAACTCGCCCTGGCTGTCGTCGCCGCGCAGGATGCACGACGGATACTTCCAGGTGATCGCCGAGCCGGTCTCGACCTGCGTCCACATCACCTTGGAGCGCGCGCCGCGACAGTCGGCGCGCTTGGTGACGAAGTTGTAGATGCCGCCCCGGCCCTCTTCGTCGCCCGGATACCAGTTCTGCACCGTCGAATACTTGATCTCCGCATCCTCCAGCGCCACCAGTTCGACCACGGCGGCGTGCAGCTGGTTGGTGTCGCGCATCGGCGCGGTGCAGCCTTCAAGATAGCTGACATGCGCGCCCTTGTCGGCGATGATCAGCGTGCGCTCGAACTGGCCGGTGTTCTCGGCGTTGATGCGGAAATAAGTGCTCAGTTCCATCGGGCAGCGCACCCCTTCGGGGATATAGACGAACGAGCCATCCGAGAACACCGCCGAGTTCAGCGTCGCGAAGAAGTTGTCCGACGTGGGCACCACCGAGCCGAGATACTTGCGCACCAGCTCGGGATGTTCACGCACGGCTTCCGAGATCGAACAGAAGATCACGCCTGCGCGGCCAAGCTCCTCCTTGAACGTGGTGCCGACCGAGACGCTGTCGAACACCGCGTCCACCGCCACCTTGCGCCCCTCAGCCGCCGCGCCGTCCACCACGCCCGCGAGGATCATCTGCTCCTTGAGTGGAATCCCCAGCTTCTCATAAGTGCGCAGCAGTTCGGGGTCCACGTCGTCCAGCGACTGCGGCTTGTCGTCAAAGCCCTTCGGCGCGGCGTAGTAATACTGGTCCTGATAGTCGATCGGCGCGATGTTGAGCATCGCCCAATCCGGCTGCTGCATGGTCAGCCAGCGACGATAGGCGCCGAGCCGCCATTCCAGCATCCACTCCGGCTCACCCTTCTTGGCCGAGATCAGCCGCACGATGTCCTCGTTCAGGCCCTTCGGCGCGAACTCGGTCTCGACGTCGCTTTCCCAGCCATACTTGTATTTGCCCATCGCGCGCACGGCGTCGATGGTGCCGGCGTC
>CAZOZE010000009.1:0-2574 GCA_964584215.1 uncultured Rhodobacterales bacterium | reverse complement strand
ATCCCGGCCTATCTGCGCCACCCCGACAACCTGTGGTTCGCCTATTCGCAGCGGGTGCGGATGATCTTTTTCGACCGCGACACGGTGGACCGCCCGCCGCAGAGCTATGAGGATCTCGCCGATCCGCGCTATCGGGGGATGATCTGCATCCGCTCCAGCAGCAACATCTACAACCTGTCGCTGATGGCCTCGATGATCGCGCACCACGGCGCGGCCGGCGCAAAGGCCTGGGCCGAGGGGCTGAAGGCCAATCTGGCGCGCGACCCCAAGGGCGGCGACACCGATCAGCTCAGGGGCATCGTCTCGGGCGAGTGCCAGATCGCCGTCGCCAACCATTACTACTTCCTGCGCGGGCTGACCGGCGAGGTGCGCGGGCTGACCGAGGGGGTCGGGCGCATCGGCTGGGTATTTCCCAATCAGGGCGACCGGGGCGCGCATGTGAACATCTCCGGCGCCGGGGTGCTCAAGGCCGCGCCCAACCGCGACAACGCGGTAAAGTTCCTCGAATACCTCGCGTCGGACGGCGCGCAGCGGTATTTCGCCGACGGCAATTTCGAGTTTCCCGCCGTGCCCGGCGTGGGGCTGGGCGCGGATGTGGCGCGGCTGGGGCTGTTTCGCGCCGACGGGCTGAACCTGTCGGCGCTGGGCGACAATCAGGCGGCGGCGACGCGCATCTTCGACGAGGTCGGCTTCAAGTAAGTCGGCGCGGCGGGAGCGTGGCGGGGGCGGCTCAGTCCGGCGTCAGCATATAGCCCTCGCCGCGCACGGTCTGCAGATGGCGCGGCGCGCGCGGGTCGGCCTCGATCTTGCGGCGCAGGCGGGTCATCTGGACATCGACCGCGCGTTCGCTGGCCGGCTCCGCCCCGCCGTCCAGACTCGCCAGCGCCGCGACCAGCGCCGCCCGGCTGACGGCGGCGTTGGGGGTTTGCGCGAGCGCGCGCATCAGCGCGGTCTCCGATGCGGTCAGGCGCACGGGCGCGCCGCCGCGCCACAACTCGCCGCGCGCCACGTCATAGCGCGCCTCGCCGAGCGTCAGGGTGCGCGGCGGCGCGTCAGCGCGCGGCGGCGGCGCGGCGCGGCGCAGGATGGCCGCGACGCGCAACAGCAGTTCCCTCGGCTCGAACGGTTTGGCGAGATAGTCGTCGGCGCCGCTCTCCAGCCCCTCGATGCGCGCCTCGGTCTCGCCGCGCGCGGTCAGCATCAGGATCGGCGTGTCGAGCGCGGGCCGCATGGCGCGGGTGAAGGCGACGCCCCCCTCGCCCGGCATCATCACATCGACGATCAGCAGGTCGAACGCCAGCCCCGCCAGCAGCCGCCGCGCGTGAGCCGCGTCGCGCGCGCCGCTGACCAGATAGCCGTTGCGCGCCAGATAGCGCGTCAGCAGCGTGCGGATGCGGCTGTCGTCGTCGATCACCAGGATATGCGGCGGCGGATCGCCGCCCGCATCGGCGGGCGTCTCCGCCGTGGTCGCGTCGGGCGCGGTCATCTGCGCCGCTCCGGCTCGGGTTGCGGCGGCGCGGCCTCGCCCGGTCCGCCGTCGATCATGCGCTCCAGCACGCGGCGAAACCCGGCCACCGCCTCGACGCCCGCCTCGCTGTAGGCGCGGCGCACGCGCGCGCGCTGCGCCTCCGACAACCGCGCCTCCAGGCTTGCGCCCTTCGGCGTCAGGCTCAGCAGCCGCTGGCGGCGGTCCTCGCGCCCGATGCGGCTTTCGACCATGCCATCGGCGATCAGCTGACGCAGCACGCGGTTGAGCGACTGCTTGGTGACGCGCAGGATGTCGAGCAGCCCCTGCACGGTGAGGCCGGGGCGGCGCGCGACGAAATGCAGCGCGCGGTGATGGGCGCGGCCATAGCCGAATTCCTCGAGGATGCGGTCGGGGTCGGCGGTGAAGTCGCGGTAGGCGAAGAACATCAGCTCGATGCCCTGCCGCAGCTGCTCGTCGGTCAGATACAGCAGCTGCTCGCCGCGCGGCGCGGCGCGGCCCGCCGGGCGCGCGTCGGCGCGGGTCTCGGTTCGGCGACGGGGCGGGGTTGCGTCTGCCATGGCCTCACGATTTATGTCAGCGGCGTTGACGCATCATTAGCGCGATGTTACGCCGCTCACAAGGGCGACGTCAGATTCTATCGCCGCCCGGCCGGGATTCGACACAAGCTTAAACGCGGCGCCGGTCTGCGCGCCGCCGGGGGGAACCACGCATGAGCGCCTATCATGACCGCGACGGCTTTATCTGGATGGACGGCGGGTTCGTCCCGTGGCGCGACGCGAAGGTGCACGTGCTGACCCACGCGCTGCACTACGCCTCCTCGGTGTTCGAGGGCGAGCGCGCCTATGGCGGCAGAATCTTCCGCAGCCACGACCATTCGCTGCGGCTGCACCATTCCGCGACCGAACTCGGCTTCGTGATCCCGTGGACGGCGGACCAGATCGACGTCATCAAGGACGAGGTGCTGGCGAAAAGCGGGCTGGCTGACGCCTATATCCGCCCGGTGGCGTGGCGCGGGTCGGAGCAGATGGGGGTGTCGGCGCAGAACAACACCATCCACCTCGCGGTCGCGGCGTGGGAGTGGGGGG
>CAZOZE010000008.1:0-3601 GCA_964584215.1 uncultured Rhodobacterales bacterium | reverse complement strand
TTCCTGACCAATCTCAAGGTCAAGGGCTGGACCGACTACGAGACCCTGCGCCAGCGCCGCGACGACGTGATCGTGGCCTCGGTGATCGGCACGCGCGAGGGCGGCCCGGCGGTGGATTACACGGTGAACCCGGCGCTGGGCTTTCCGATGGCGACCGGGCCCGAAGGATCGGCCGAGCCGGTCGCCCATGTCCTGCCGGCGTGGGACTGCGTCACCGGCCAGATGGCGGCGCTGGGCCTGCTGGCGGCGGAGCGGCGGCGGCGCGCGACCGGGCAGGGCGGCCAGATCGAACTGGCGCTCAAGGATGTCGCGGCGGCGATGCTGGGCAATCTCGGCATCATCGGCGAAGTTCAGATCAACGGCGTGGATCGGCCCAAATACGGCAACGCGCTCTATGGCGCCTTCGGCTGGGATTTCGAGACCGCCGACCGGCGCCGCGTGATGGTGGTGGGGCTGACCGACCGGCAATGGAAGGGGCTGGTGCGCGTCACCGGCACGGCGGAGAGCATGGCGACGCTCTCGGCGGAGCTGGGGCTGGACCTGACGCAGGAGGGCGCGCGGTTCATGGCGCGCAAGGACATCGCCGCAGCGATGACTCCGTGGTTCGAGGCGCGCACGTTCGACGATGTCGCCGCTGCGCTCGACGGCGCTGGCGTCACCTGGTCGGTGTTCCGCAGCTTCGCGCAGGCCGTGGCGGAGGACCCGGACGTGTCCACCGACAACCCGATGTTCGCCATGGTCGATCAGCCGGGGATCGGCGCGCTGCTGACGCCCGGCTCACCCTTCACCGCGACCGGCGCCGACCGCCCCGCGCCCGTGCCCGCCCCGGTTCTGGGCGCAGACACCGAAGCCGTGCTGGCCGATGTGATGGGCTTGCCCGGCGGAGCGATCGCGAAACTGTTCGACACCGGGGTTGTGGGCGGCGCGCGCGGCTGACGATGGGCGCGTGGTGGCGGGGGAGGGACTTGAACCCTCGACCTCACGATTATGAGTCGTGCGCTCTAACCAGCTGAGCTACCCTGCCGTCGCCGCGCGTGGATAGGCGCGGCGACGCGGCGCGTCAAGGCGCTGCGCGCCTACGCCTGCGCCATCGCGCCCGCGATCTGGGGCGCAGCCATCACCGCCCGCGCGATCTCGCGGAATCGTCTCGCCTGGGCGCTGGCGGGGCGGGAGACCACGATCGGCGTTCCGGCGTCGGAAAGCTGGCGGGTCTCCAGATCGAGCGGAATCTCGCCGAGGAACGGCAGGCCCAGCGTCGCCGCCTCCGCCCGCGCGCCGCCGTGGCCGAAGATCTGGGTCTCGGCGCCGCAACTGGGGCAGCAGAACGTGCTCATGTTCTCGATGATTCCCAGCACCGGGGTGTTGGTCTTGTTGAACATGTCGAGCGCCTTGCGCGCGTCGATCAGCGCGATGTCCTGCGGCGTCGAGACCACCACGGCGCCGCTGACCCTGGCTTTCTGGTTGAGCGTCAGCTGCACGTCGCCGGTTCCAGGCGGCAGATCGACGATCAGGAAATCCAGATCGCCCCATGTCACCTGATGCAGCATCTGGGTAAGCGCCGACATCAGCATCGGGCCGCGCCAGACGATGGACTGGCCCTCGTCCACCATGAAACCCATCGACATCACCGCCAGCCCGTGGCCGTGCAGCGGCGTGATGGTCTTGCCGTCGGGCGAGGCGGGCTTGCCGGTCACGCCCAGCATCCGCGGCTGCGAGGGGCCATAAACGTCGGCGTCGAGCACGCCCACCCGCGCGCCCTCCGCCGCCAGCGCGAGCGCCAGGTTGCACGCCACGGTCGATTTGCCGACGCCGCCCTTGCCCGAGGCCACCGCGATGATATGGCGCACGCCGGCGATCCGGCCCTCGTTGGGCGCGGGCGGCACGGGCTTCAGCGGCTTGTCGCCCGGGCCTGCGCGGCGCGAGGCGCCCAGATCGGGCGGCGCCGCCGGGCGTGGGGCGGGCTGAGCGGCTTGCTGCGCGGCCGCTTGCGCCGCCCCGGGCCGCGCGCTGTGCGCAGTCAGCGCCACCAGCGCGCGCGCCACGCCCGGCACGGCCTTCGCCGCCGCCTCCGCCGCCGCGCGCAGCGGCTCCAGCGCTGCGCCGCGCGCGGGATCGACCTCGATGACAAAGCTCACCGCATCGCCGGTCACGCTCAGACCCTGCACCATGCCTGCTGACACGATGTCGCCGCCGGCGGCGCCGTCGGGCGCGGGCACCGCGCGCAGGGCGGAGAGGATCGCTTCGGGGGTGACGGACATGGCGCTGGCTCCCATCGTGACGCGGCGACAACCGGGTGATTGCCGACGCCTTTGGTCGGGTATAGCGTCCGCGCCGCGTGATTTCCATAGCGCGAAACCGCGCTGCCCCGGTCGGTCTTGCCGCACCTGCGATATTTCCCCAAGACGGCGTGGCACGGGTTTGAAGGAGACCGAGACCATGAACGATTTCGTGACGCGCGGCGCGCTCAGCGTGGCGCCGGAACTTGCGGCGTTCGTCGAGACCGAGGCGCTTCCCGGTCTGCCGCTGAGCGCTGACGCGTTCTGGCGCGGCCTCGACGCGCTGATCCATGACCTCGGCCCGCAGAACCGCGCGCTGCTGGCGCGGCGCGAGGCGCTGCAGGGCGCCATCGACGCCTGGCACCGCGCCCGGCGCGGCCAGCCGCATGACGCAAGCGCCTATCGCACGCATCTCGAGGAGATCGGCTATCTCGCGCCCGAACCGGAGGGCGTGGCGGTCACGACCCGCGATGTCGATCCCGAGATCGCGCGCATCGCCGGGCCGCAGCTTGTGGCGCCGGTGATGAACGCGCGATTCGCGCTCAACGCCGCCAATGCGCGCTGGGGGTCGCTTTACGACGCGCTCTATGGCTCGGACGCGCTGGGCGCAGCGCCGCAGGGCCGGGGCTTCGACGCCGCGCGCGCGGCGCTGGCGCGCGACTGGGTGAAGCGGTTTCTCGACGATGTCGCGCCGCTGTCGGGCGCGTCGCATGCCGAGGTTCTGGTCTATGCGGTGGAGGGGGCCGCGCTGGTGGCGCAAACGGCGGAGGGCCCGGCGCCGCTGGCCGATCCGGCGCAGTTCACCGGCTGGCGCGGCGCAGCCGGCGCGCCCGAGGCGATTCTGCTCAACCGCCACGGCCTGCACCTTGAACTGGTCATCAACCGCGAAAAGCCGGTCGGCGCCGCCGATCCGGCGGGCGTGGCCGATGTGCAGATCGAGGCCGCCGTCACCGCGATCATGGACCTTGAGGACAGCATCGCCGCCGTGGACGCCGCCGACAAGGTTGCAGCGTATCGCGTCTGGCTGGGGCTGATGAAAGGGTCGCTCGCCGTGGAGGTGAAGCGCGGCGACCGCGTCGAGACCCGCGTCATGGCCGAGGACCGCGCCTTCACCGCGCCCGGCGGTTCGGCCGCGCGCCTGCCGGGGCGCACGCTGATGCTGGCGCGCACCGTGGGCCACCTGATGACCACGCCCGCGATCCGCGACCGCGACGGGGCCGAGGCGCCGGAGGGGATTGTGGACGCCGCCATCGTCTCGGCCATCGCGATGCACGACCTCGCCGCGCGGCGCAATTCGCCCGCAGGCTCGGTCTATATCGTCAAGC
>CAZOZE010000007.1:0-5599 GCA_964584215.1 uncultured Rhodobacterales bacterium | reverse complement strand
GGATAGGGCCGCGCGTCCCAGGTCCAGGCGGCGCATTCGGGAACATGCACCATCCGGCCGCCGTAGACCGACGACACCGGGTTGTGCGCGGCCTCGCCCCACCAGAGATACGTCGCCTCCAGATAGGCCCGCTGGATCGCGTCGTCGCGCCAGCCCCGCGAGAAATGCGGCGTGAAGCTCTCGGACGACTTCGGGTCGAAGAAGACGTTGGGCTGGTTGGTGCCCCGGTCGATGGCCGGGCAGCCGAGCTCAGTGAACCAGATCGGCTTCGACTCAGGCGCCCATGCCGTCGGCGTGCCGCTCTCCACCCCGCCCGGGCGGTCGTAATGTGCGTTCGACCACCAGGCGCGCAGATCCTTGTAGCGGAAGACCCACGGCTTGCCCGCGGCGCCATCGGTGATCGGGGTGCGCACCTGCGCGGTGCGATCCGCCGCGCTGGCATAGAACCAGTCGAAGCCTTCGCCCCCCGCGATGTTCCCCTGCAGATAGGCCCGGTCGTAGATCGCGGGCCAGCCCTCGGCCGCGTCGGCATGCTCGAACCCGTCGCGCCAGTCCGAGAGCGGCATGTAATTGTCGATCCCGACGAAATCGATCTCCGGATCGGCCCAGAGCGGATCGAGGTGGAAGAACACGTCGCCGCTGCCGTCGCCCGGCTGGTGCCCGAAGTATTCCGACCAGTCGGCGGCGTAACCGATCTTCGTCCCGGACTCGAGGATCGAGCGTACATCCGCAAGCAGATCCCGATAGGCCTGCACCGCCGGATAGCTGGATGCGCCCGAGCGGATCGTCGTCAGCCCCGGCATCTCGGTCCCGATCAGGAAGGCGTCGACCCCGCCCGCCGCCGCGCAGAGATGGGCGTAGTGCAGCACCATTCGGCGCAGGCCCCAGTCGCCGGGCGTGCCTGTCCACGAAACCGACTGACCGGAGACGCTGAAGCTCGCGGGCGCGGCCGCGCCGAACAGCGCCGCGACCTGGCTTGCGGCCGTGGCCGTCTTGTCCACGGTCCCGGCGAACCCCGCAGCCGGGGAACAGGTGATCCGCCCCCGCCAGGGGAAAGCAGGCTGTCCCGTCTCGGCCGCATTGTCCGAATACGGGTTCGGTAGGCTGTTGCCAAGCTTCTGGATCAATTCGTTCGCGTCGCCAACCTGAACGCTGATCTTTCGAGCCGGGTACTCGGCCCTTAGGCCATCGAGAAGGGCCGCGCGCCCTGCATCTGCGTCAAAGAAATGGTATTGGGTGAAGGGGTGTTCGAGGGCGAGGGCTCGGTGCGGGGAGCCTTCGATGAACTGCTCCTCGGACCGGACGAACTCGTCATCAAGAAGCTGAAGGTCTTCGTCATCAGCGCCGGCCCAGGCGTCGCGGATTCTTGACCGTCCCGCGCCGGCGAATGCATCGACGTAGACCAGTTCGAAGGACTGTTTCTTCAGTGCAATGGTGTAAGCGTGAAGATATGCCTCGAGGCCATCGAGCTTTTGCCGAGCCCATGGGCCAACCGTATTTTCAACATGCGATTTCTTCAATGATGGCGGTACTCCGTGCGAAATGGTTCACGCTGAAATCTGATCGAGGATCGGCTTCGGGACGATTTGCCACGGAAAGCCGTTCCATTCCTCACCATCGAGCAGACGCCCCCCCGACTTCGGACGGGCGCCACCCCACTGTTTGAAGAAGAAAGCGACGTCGTCACGTTCGCAGATATCCCGGATCTGGCGGGCCCAGCTTTCGTCCATGGGCCGAGCCCGGGGCCCGCTCTCCCCCCCGACGATGGCCCAAGCGACGCCCTGCAGATCGACATCCCCGACCGGTCCGAGCAGCGGCTCGAACGAGATGAAGCGCGCGTCGGAATTGATCTGCTTCAGGTGCTCGATCCGGCTCGCGTGCGCGGTGTCCTCGACAGAAACGCCGAGCCAGATGTGCCGAGGGATCGGCCCTCCATCATACCGCTTCCGAACGTAGTTGCGCATGAGCGAGCTGCGCTTGGTCAGCACCTGGTAGACGTGCCAGTCCGCCTGCTCCATGGCGTCGAACACCGCGTCGATGAATGTACGGTCGATGTCCTTGTGGAAGAGGTCGCTCATCGAGTTCACGAAGATCATCCGCGGCTTTTTCCAGAGCACGGGCTGCTTCAGCCTCGACGGCCAGAGTGTCAGGTCAAAGCCCTGCTCGTAGGGGTGTCCAGGGATCCCACGCCAGCGCTCTGCGAACCGCTCGGCGTAGCAGTTGTCACAACCGGGACCGACCTTGGTGCAGCCCGTCACCGGGTTCCACGTCGCGTCCGTCCATTCGATGTCTGACTTCTGGGCCAACTGCTCGCCTCACACTTTTTCACAACGGTAACACGCGGCTGACTCAGCACAAAGCACGAACAGCGGCTGGGGTGAGATTGGTCCCAGCTGCAGCCGAAGCGCGGCGCAACGGGCGGCGTTCGATCTCTGTTCCATCCGCCATCCAGATGGATTCTCCAAATCGCGTGCATCACGGACTTCGAAAGATCACTTGAAAGCAATGACTTAAAGCTGTTCACCGGAAGCGCGGCGGTTAACAGGTCCGGAGAATATCGGCCCGGAGAGAACGCGCGTGCGCCCTTCGGGGCGTGGGCCGGTTAACAGCCCCTCCCGCATAACCCTCGAAAACAACGAGAAAATCCGGCCGCAGCCGGATCGGAAGAACGCTTTCGCGAGGGCGAGTGGCGGAGAGGGTGGGATTCGAACCCACGGTAGGTTGCCCTACAACGGTTTTCGAGACCGCCCCGATCGACCACTCCGGCACCTCTCCGATGGGCCCTGTCGGCAAAACCCGGCCAAGCCGACAATGTGGTTATAGCGCTGCGCCGGGCTGCGCAACAGGAATTGACATGGTCGCCTGTGAAGATCGGTTAGGCCAGGCGTGTCATCCGTCAGCTCTTCTCTGACGGTTCTGGGTTTCCTTTCGAGCCTAAACCCGGCGCGGCGCTTCTGCTGCCCGCTTCGCGCCAATGCTGCGCGCCGTGAGATCGGGCCGGGGGCGCGGCCCTGAAGGTGCTCGGGGAGCAGCCCGCCCATCTGGCGCAGGCGCGCGCGAACGCCCCGGGTGTCGCGTAGCCCAGCTTCGCGGCGACGTCCTGGACACGCAGGTCGGTCTCGTGCAGCAGCGCACCGGCGATCTTGAAGCGGCTCTGTTCGACCAGCGCCCAGAAGCTGACGCGGCCCTCGCCAGTCGCCGCTGAAGGGTGCGCGGGCTGGTCTCCAGATGTATCGCCGCCGCGGCGATCGAGATTGCGCCGTCCAGAACGAGCCCGTCGATCACGGACCGAACCCTGGGCGAGCCAGGTTCAAGAGCGTTGGTGCGTCGGGCCAGCCGTCGCGCGGCGCGCGCATCCCCCGGCCTGCGACACCCTTTCGCCGCGGGCCGCTGGACATCGGCCCCGCGCAGCCGATACTCCACCGCATGACCCAAACCTTCGACGCCGATATCCTAATCATCGGCGGCGGCGCCAACGGCGCCGCCTTCGCGCTGGCCGCCGCGAAAGCGGGCCTGCGCTCGATCGTCCTTGACGCGAGCCCGGAGGCGCGGCGGCGCGACCCGGACTTTGACGGGCGGGCCTATGCGCTGGCGGCTGCGTCGATGAACTTTTTGCGCGCGGTGGGGGTGTGGCCGATGGTCGCCGCCCATGCGCAACCCTTCAGCGCCATCGAGATCCATGACGGGCGGCTGGGCGACCCCGGCCCGCTGCGGCTGCGCTTCGACGGCGAGGCGCTTGCCCGCGCGCCGTTCGCGGCGCTGCTGGAGGACCGCTATCTGCGCAACGCGCTGCTCGACGCGGTCGCGGCCTCGCCGCTGATCGAGCATCGCGCCCCCGCCCCGGTGCGCGACGCCAGCCCTGAGGGCGTGGTGACGCTGGAGAGCGGCGAAACCTTCCGCGCGCCGCTGATCGTCGCCTGCGACGGGCGCCGCTCGCGCATCGCGGCGGCGGCGGGCGTGCGCTGGACCGGGCGGACCTATGACCAGATGGGGCTGGTGTGCGCGGTGGACTGCGCCATTCCGCATCAGGGCGTCGCGCGGCAGGTGTTCTATCCCTCCGGCCCGTTCGCGATGCTGCCGCTGCCGGGCGACCGGGTGTCGGTGGTCTGGTCTGAGCGCACCGCCGAGGCCGCGCGGATCGCGGCGCTGGATGATCGCGCCTACGCCGCCGAGATCGCGCTGCGCGCGGGCGGCATGCTGGGCGCGGTGCGGCTGGCGGGCAGGCGCTGGGCCTATCCGCTGATGCTGGCGCTGGCCTACGCCTATGTGGCGCCGCGTCTGGCGGTGCTGGGCGACGCGGCGCACGCGGTGCATCCGATCGCCGGACAGGGCCTGAACCTGGGCCTGCGCGACGCAGCCGCCCTGGCGCAGGTGCTGGCCGAGGCGCGCAGGCGGGGCGAGGACATCGGCGCGCCCGACGTGCTGGCGCGCTATCAGCGCTGGCGGCGCTTTGACGGCACGACCTTCGGCGCCGGAATGGACGGGTTGAACCGGCTGTTCTCGACCGACGCGGCGCCGGTGCGGGCGCTGCGCGACCTGGGGCTGGCGGTGGTCGATGCGGCGCCGGGGCTGAAGGCGGCGTTCATGACCGCCGCGCGGGGCGCCGCCGGCGACACGCCCAACCTGCTGCGCGGCGCGGCGCCGTGAGCGCAGCCTTGCGCGCCGACATGCTGGCGGCGCTGGCGTGGCAGGCCGAACTGGGCGCAGACGAGGCCATCGCCGAGACGCCGGTTGACCGCTTCGCGCTGGAGGCGGCGCAGCAAAAGGCGAAGGCGACGCAGCGCCCCGCCGCGCCGCGCCCTGCGGCGCCCGCCCTGCGCACGGTTCCCGCCCAACAGCCCGACGCGGCGCAGCCCGACGCCGTGCGCGCCGCGCGGGAGATCGCCGCAGGCTGCCGCGACCTCGCCAGCCTTGGCGCGGCGCTGGCGGCCTTCGACGGCTGTCCGCTGAAGCAGGGCGCGCGCAGCTGCGTCTTCGCCGATGGCGACCCCGCCGCGCGGGTGATGATCGTGGGCGAGGCGCCGGGGCGCGACGAGGACATTGCGGGCAAGCCGTTCGTCGGCCGCTCCGGCCAGCTGCTCGACCGGATGCTCGCCGCCATCGGGCTGGACCGCCGCGCGACCGAGCCCGCGCGCGGCGTCTATATCACCAACGTCCTGCCCTGGCGCCCGGTGGAGAACCGCACCCCGTCCGCCGACGAGGTCGCGATGCTGGCGCCGTTCGTCGCGCGCCATATCGCGCTCGCCGACCCGGCGTTCGTGCTGGTGATGGGCGCGACCGCCGCGCGCGCGCTGCTTCAGACGCCCGAGGGCATCCTCAAGCTGCGCGGGCGCTGGCGGCGCGCCGTGATCGGGGGGGAGGAAGGCGGCGCCGGGCGGCTCTGCCTGCCGACGCTGCACCCGGCCTATCTGCTGCGCAACCCCGCCGCCAAGCGGCTGGCGTGGCGCGACCTGCTGTCGTTGCGCGCCGCGCTCGACGGCGAGCCGCCGGAGATGGGCTGACGGCGCGTGTTGACGGCGCCTGAGGCGACGCCTACGGCTTGGCGCATGGACCCGCTTCTGCTCGCCTTCTTTCCCGCCGCGCTGGCGCTGATCCTCAC
>CAZOZE010000006.1:0-11202 GCA_964584215.1 uncultured Rhodobacterales bacterium | reverse complement strand
CCGCAACGACACCGCATCCAGAAGCTCGTCTCTCGTCGCCATGCTGATCCGCCTCACATTCGCCCCCGATGCTTCCTTCAGGAGCACTTCTAATGAGGCAATGCAAAATCATTGGGGAACATTTCAGGCGCGGCAATGCGCGCCCCGGCGACAGCTACGCCATCGCCGCAGGCGTCGAGCACGGCGCCGCGATCAAGGCGGGCACGGTGGCGATCGACGTGTTCGCCGAGGCCGACCGCTATGCGCTGAAGCCGCGCTGAGCCGGGATCGCGCCCCGCGCCGCACACGCCCCGCCGACCCTCCGGATCGCGGCGGCCCCGCCGCCGGTGGTCACGCCCGCGCCGCGCGGATCGACACGGATCGCCGCATTTCGCACCGGAATGCGCACCAGCGCCTTGCGCGCGGCGCGGCGGCTGCTAACCCTTGAGCCATGGCGCAGCAGCCCGAATACCTCACCACCCGCGAAGTCGCCGCCCTGCTGCGGGTGCGCGAGCGCAAGGTCTATGACATGGCTGCGGCGGGCGAGATCCCCTGTCGGCGGCTGACCGGCAAGCTGCTGTTTCCGCGCGCCGAGATCGAGCGCTGGCTGGGCGGCGGCGCTGCGGCGCGGCCTGCGCAGGGCATCGGCGTGTCGGGCGGCATGGCGGGCGGCATGGGGAGCGGCGGCGTGGTCGCGGGCAGCCATGATCCGCTGCTGGAATGGGCGATCCGCGAGTCCGGCGCCGGCCTTGCGACCATGTTCGACGGCAGTCTCGACGGGCTGGAGCGGCTGGCGGAGGGCGCTGCGTGCGCGGCGGGCCTGCATGTGCCCGACGGGCGCGGCGGCTGGAACGTCGCCGCCGTGGCGGAGAGGCTTTCGGGCGGCGCGGCGCTGGTGGGCTGGGCGCGGCGGCGGCGGGGACTGATCTTCGCGCCGGACCGCGCGCTGGCCGACATTGCGGGCCTGCGCGGCCTACGCCTTGTGCGGCGGCAGGCGCGCGCGGGCGCGGCGCTCTGGCTGGAGCAGGCGCTGCGCCGCGCGGGCGTGGCGGATGCGCTCTGGACCGAACCGGTCGCCCGCACCGAGACCGAAGCCGCCGCCATGGTCGCGCAGGGCGAAGCCGACGCGGCGGCGGGGCTGGAGGCGGCGGCCAAGCCGTTCGGCCTGGGGTTCCTGCCGGTGGAGGACGAGGCGTTCGACCTGGTCGTGGATCGCCGCGCCTGGTTCGATCCGCCGCTGCAACGCCTGTTCGCCTTTGCGCGCACGCCCGCCTTCACCGCCAAGGCGGCGGCGCTTGGCGGCTATGACCTGACCGAGACCGGCGTGGCGCGCTGGAACGCGCCCTGACCGGCCGGCGCCGGATCATCCGCCGACCTTCTCCACGGCGGCGGACGGAAAGAACTGCTGCGCGCCGCCCAGCCGGAATCCGGCGATGGCCGCCTGACCCTCGGCGCCTGTCAGCCAGTCGATGAACGCCTGCCCCTGCGCCGCCTTCACGCTGGGGCATTTTTCGGGGCTGATCAGCATTACGCCATAGGGATTGAACAGCGCCGGGTCACCCTCGACCACCACCTTGAAATCGCCCTTGGCGCCATAGGCCGACCATGTGGCGCGGTCGCTCAGCGCATAGGCGCCCATGCCGACGGCGGCGTTGATGGTGGCGCCCATGCCCGAGCCGGTCTCGCGATACCAGCCGCCCGAGGCCGCCTTCACGTCAACCCCGGCCTTTTCCCACAGCTTCAGCTCGGCGCCATGCGTGCCGCTGTCGTCGCCGCGCGAGACGAACCGCGCCTCGGCCCCGGCGATCCTGCCCAGCGCCGCCGCCGCGTCGGCCATGCCCGCGGCGCCCGCCGGATCGGCGGCGGGACCGATCACCACGAAATCGTTATACATCACGTCATGGCGGCGCGCCGCAAAGCCCTCGGCCACGAACTTGTCCTCGCGCGCGCGCGAATGCACCAGCAGCACGTCGCCGTCGCAGTTCATCGCGTTCTTGATCGCCTGCCCGGTGCCGACCGCGACCACGCGCACCGCGATCCCGGTCTTTTCGCTGAATTTCGGCAGGATATGGTCGAAAAGGCCGGAATTCTCGGTCGAAGTGGTGGATTGCACAAGAATGAAGTCCTGCGCGGCGGCGGGACCGGCGAGCAGGAGGGCGGCGAACAGGGCGTGGGTCAGTTTCATCGGTTTCTCTCCCATTGATGGATCAAAGCAACAGGCGACCGGCCAGATAGGCCTGCGCCTGCGGCGATTGCGGATCGCTCAGCAGACGGGCGGCGGGCGCGTCCTCGGTCACGCGTCCGGCGTGCAGGAACAGCGCGCGGTCCGCCAGACGGCGCACCTGGCCTGCGTCATGCGTCACGAGCAGCACCGTGGTCCCCTGCGCCGCGACGCGCCCGATCAGCGCCTCGATCGCCGCCGTGGCGGCGGGGTCGAGGCTGGCGGTCGGCTCGTCGAGCAGCAGCAGGCGCGGCCGCGCCGCCAGCGCGCGCGCCAGCGCCAGCCGCTGCGCCTCGCCGCCCGACAGCGCCCGCGCCGGCTCCCCGGCCAGCGCCTCCAGCCCCGCCAGCGCCAGCAGGGCCGCCCGCCGCGCGGGCCGCTCCCGTCGCGAAACGCCAGCCACCGCCAGCGCATGGTCGATATTGGCGCCCGCCGAGCGGCGCAGCAGCACCGGCTTCTGGAACACCAGCGCCACCGCGCCCCGGCCCGGCGCCCGCGCCGCGCCCCAGCGCAGCGTTCCGGCATCCGGCGCGATCAACCCGGCGATCAGCCGCAGCGTCAGGCTCTTGCCCGCGCCGTTCGGCCCGATCAGCGCCGTCACCCCGCCGGGCGCGAGCGTCAGCGACAGCCCGTCGAGCAGCGCCCGCCCGCCGCGCGTCAGCCGCACGCCGTGAAGCGTGACCGGCCACAGATCGGCGTCTGTCCCGTCAAGCATGACCGACCGCCCCGGCCCGCGCGTGCACCGCCATCACGGCGGCGTTGACCGCCAGCGAGATCGCCAGCAGCACGATCCCCAGACCCAGCGCCAGCGCCAGTTCGCCCCTGGAGGTCTCCAGCGCGATGGCGGTGGTCATGACGCGGGTCACATGGGCGATGTTGCCGCCGACGATCATCACCGCGCCGACCTCCGCCGAGGCGCGCCCGAACCCCGCCAGCGCCGCCGTCGCCAGACTGAAGCGCGCGTCCCACAGCAGCGTCGCCACCGTCTCCGCCCGGCTGGCGCCCAGGCTGCGCAGATACTCGTCGTATTCGGCGTTCAGATCCGCCACCGCCTGCCGCGTCAGCGCCGCGACGATGGGGGTGACGAGAATGGTCTGCGCGACGATCATCGCGGCCGGCGTGTAGAGCAGACCCAGCGCCCCCAGCGGCCCGCTGCGCGACAGCGTCAGGTAAACCGCCAGCCCCACCACCACCGGCGGCAGCCCCATCAGCGCGTTGACCGTGACCACCAGCGCGCCGCGCCCCGGAAAGCGGGCGACCGCCAGCGCCGCGCCCAGCGGCATCCCGATCAGGCAGGCGATCAGCACCGCGCTCAGCGTGACCTGAAGCGACAGCCCGACGATCCCGAGGAAGACCGGGTCGCCCGAGGCGATCAGACCGAACGCCGCGCCGAAAGCCGCCGAGAGATCCTGCATCGCGCCCGCCTTGTGACGTTGATTGCCTTCTTACTGCATTATCTGTTGTTTCCTGTCGAGTCCGGAAAGAAAACGCAACGGAGCGCCGCATGGACAACGCCGCCCGCGCCATGCTGTGCTCGCTCCGAGTGATCGGGAGGCGAGGCATGGCGGCGAGACCGGGCGGCAGGGGGCCGACGCTCTACGAGGTCGCCGGATGGTTGCAACGCGCAGTCGGCGCGCCGTTTCGCGCGGCGGGGTGGGCGGAGGACGAAATCCCGTTGCACGAGATGGAACAACGCTGGGCCGACTGGCGCACGAAACGCGGCTTCTGAGCCCTCACGCCCCCCAGCGCCACAACCGCGACCCTTGCGCGGCGTAGGCGTCGGCGAGCACCATCTTGTGGACCTCGTCGGCGCCGTCCACCAGCCGCGCCTGCCTTGCGTAGCGGTAGATCCACTCGATCGCGGTGTCGCGCGAATAGCCCATGGCGCCGCAGATCTGCAGGCAGTCGTCGGCGGCGCGGTTCAGCGTGTCGGCGACATGGAGTTTCGCCAGCGACACCTCGGTTTTCGCGCGGCCGCCCTGGTCCAGCGCCCAAGCGGCCTTCATGGTCAAGAGCCGCCCGACCTCGATGCGGTAGGCCAGATCGCCCAGCCGCACCCGCACCGTCTCCCGGTCCGCCAGCCGCACGCCAAAACCCTCGCGCGCGCCGGCGTAGCCCTGGGCGATCTCCATGCAGCGTTTCGCCAGCCCCAGCCAGCGCATGCAGTGGGTCAGGCGCGCGGGGCCGAGGCGGATCTGCGTCGCCTTCAGCCCGGCGCCGACCTCCATCAGCCGCATGTCGTCGGGGATCTCCAGCCCGTCGAACTCCAGCTCGCAATGGCCGCCGTGCTCCTCCGGTCCCATGATCGCGATGCGCCGCACGATGCGCCAGCCGGGCTGATCGGCGCTGAACAGGAATGCGGTCAGGCCGTGGCGCGGATCGTCGGAGGTGCGCGCGATCAGGATGAAGCGCTGCGCGCCCTCCGCCCCGGTGATGAACCACTTGCGCCCGGTCACGATCCAGCGGTCGCCGCGCCGCTCGGCCCGCGTGCGCATCATGCCGGGGTCGGACCCGGCGCCGGGCGCCGGTTCGGTCATCGCGAAGGCGGAGCGCATTTCGCCGCGCACCACCGGGGCGATCCATTCCTGCTGCGCCGGGGTTCCCACGGCATGCAGCAGGCGCATGTCGCCGTCGTCGGGCGCGGCGGCGTTGAAGCAGGCCGGGCCGAACAGCGAGCGGTTCATCTCCTCATACGCCGCCGCCAGCGCCACGAACGACAGACCGAGGCCCCCGCGCGCGCGCGGGACGTTGGGCGCCCACAGGCCCGCCGCCTTAACCTTGTCGCGCACCCGCGCCAGCACCGGTTCGGGAATGTTGTCGTGCTCGGCGAAATTGGCCGGATCGGCCTCCAGCGGCAGAATCTCGGCCTCGACGAAGGCCGCGACGCGGGCGCGATACGCCTCGGCCTCGGGCGGCAGGGTGAAATCCATCGGCGTATCCCCCGTAGCTGCGGCCCGCTGTCGCGTTTAGCGCAAAAGTTTAGTATCGCGTCCCGCAAGCGTCCATGGCATTGTCACTGCCTAAAGTTTGTTCGCTCCGGAGTCTGAAGCGATGCGCAAGCCGATCGAAACCTCAGCGCTGTCCCGCGCCGTCGGCCAGATCGGCGACGGCTGGATGATGCTGATCCTGTGGGCGTCGTTCGAGGGCGTGTCGCGGTTCGACGATTACCAGAAAACGCTCGGCGTGGCGCGCAACATCCTGTCCAACCGGCTGCACCGGCTGGTCAGCCTCGGCATTCTGGAGAAGCGCCCGGTGCGCGAGGGCGCGCGGCGGCTGGAGTATCGCATCACCGCCAAGGGTGAGGAGCTGCGCGCGCCGCTTACCGAACTGCGCCGCTGGGGCGCGCGCTGGGAGCGCGGCGCGCCCGTGCTCGAGGACGCCGCTCAGCGATAGCGGCGCAGCACGGTCGCCGCCGTCTCCATCGACACCGCCCGGCGCGCGGTCTCCTGCGCCGCTTTCGGACAATCCGGGCCGTGCGACACATACTTGTCGCCGCAGTCCAGCGTCCCGACGAGCAGCGCGCGCTCCTTCGCCACGTCGGCCTTGAAGCGGTCGAAGGCGCCGCCCGCCTGCGCCGCCGCGATCGCGCCCGCCACGTCGGCGCAGACCACCCCCTGCCCGCGCAGCGCCTCGGCCAGCCCGGCGCCGCGCTGCGGGCTCTGGCACAGCTTCCACAGCAGGTCGGCCTGCACCAGCGCGAACAGCCGGATCACCGTGCGGTGACGCGGCTCCAGCGCCTCGTAGGCCCAGAGCGCGCCCTGCGGCTCCCAGAACGGATAGCTCTCGACGAAGGCGCGCGGGTCGAAAGCGCGCACCGGGCCGGTCGGCGCGGGCAGGAAGCGTTTGGGCTGCTGCGGCAGCGCCACGTCCTCGCGCCGAAACGCCAGCGTCTCGGTGCGTCCCGCGTCCAGCGTGCGCACGCCGTCGAACGGGATCGCCACCACCCGCACCCCCACCGCCTGCGGCGCGATCCGCACCAGCGCCTCGCCCGAAGCCAGCGTCGCGACGCCCTCGGCCCCGTCGCCCAGACGGTCGGCGGGAAACGCGCGCCTCTCGCCGTCCGGCCCGGTCAGCGCCACCGCATAGGCGTCGCCCTGCGCCGCGATCTCCAGCCGCCAGCCTGCGGCGGCGCCCAGGCCCAGATAAGCCCCCTCAAGCTGCGCCAGCGCGGCCTGCGCCCACAGCGTCAGCGCAAGCGCGGTCAGTCGGGCGAGCAGGCGAAAAACTGTCATGTCATGCGATCCGTCTCGCTATTGGCGCTCCCCATGAGGCCGCAACCTCTATAGCCTGCGCCGGGCGGCTTTGTGGAGAGCAGGTGGACGCGATGATGGACTGGGACAAGCTGCGCGTGTTTCACGCGGTGGCGGAGGCCGGCAGCCTGACCCATGCGGGCGAGAGCCTGCACCTCAGCCAGTCCGCCGTCAGCCGCCAGATCCGGGGGCTGGAGGAAAGCCTCGGCGCCACGCTGTTCCATCGCCACGCGCGCGGCCTGATCCTGACCGAACAGGGCGAATTGCTGCTGGATGCGACCCGCGAGATGACGCGGCGGCTGCTGGCGGCGGGCGCGCGCATCCGCGACAGCAAGGACGAGGTGTTCGGCGAGCTGCGCGTCACCACCACGGTCGGCTTCGGCGCGCTGTGGCTGACGCCGCGCCTGCCGCGCTTTTTCGCGATGTATCCCGACCTCTCGGTGAACCTGCTGATGACCGAGAACGTGCTCGACCTGCCGATGCGCGAGGCGGACGTGGCGATCCGGATGCGCGAGCCGCAGCAGGCGGAGCTGATTCGCCGCCCGCTGTTCGACGTGGCGATGCGCTTCTACGCCTCGAAGGACTATGTGACCCGCAACGGGGCGCCGCAGAGCGAGGCGGAGCTGCGCGACCACCGCCTGATCGGCTTCAGCCCCAACGCGCAGCAGCCGACGCCGGTCGGCTACTGGCTGAATGCGCAGCTCGACCTGGCGCACCGCGCCACGCTGATGATGAACAATTACTTCGCCATGCTGCAGGCCGCCGAGTTCGGCATCGGCATCGCCGTGCTGCCCGATTATCTGGCGGTCGACCACACCAGCCTGACGCTGGTGGCGCCCAAGCTGCACAGCCCGGCGTTCACGGTGTTCTTCGCCTACCCCGAGGAGCTGCGCCGCTCCCGCCGGGTCGAGGCGTTCCGCGACTTCGTCACCGCCGAGGTCGAGGCGTTCCGCAGCGGGCGGTGACGGCGCGAAAGCAGCAAATCGTCGCATCCCGAGCCATGCGCCGCCGGCAAGGCCGCGTTGCAGCGCCGCATAGGACCATTCTACACGTTGCGCGTGCCGATGAGGCGCCCTATTTCTGATCTCGAGATCGGCAGAGAGGCAACACCTGTTGCCGCAAAGCCCTCTCACCTCCCTGTTGGACTAGGCCGAGCTTACGCTCGGCCTTTTTTTTTGCGCGCAGGGCCAGCCGCGCGCCCTGTCGGGCGCGCGGCGCGTCACGCGGCTCACTCGACGATAAGATCGTCGTCCTCGGGTGCGCCGATCACCGCCATGCCGTCGCCCGGGGCGGCGCGCGCGGCGGCCGCCGCCGCTTCGGCCTGACGCTCGGCGATCACGCGGCGGTCGCGCTCGCTGGCGACCTGCTTCAGCCGCGCCGCGGCGCTGCCGGTCCCCGCCGGGATCAGGCGGCCGACGATCACGTTCTCCTTCAGCCCCACAAGCTTGTCGCGCTTGCCCTGGGTCGAGGCTTCGGTCAGCACCCGCGTCGTCTCCTGGAACGAGGCGGCGGAGATGAAGCTGCGGGTTTGCAGGGACGCCTTGGTGATGCCCAGCAGCACCGGCTCGCCCTTCGCCGGGGCGCGTCCGTCGGCCTCCGCCTTGCTGTTGGCCTCGTCGAACTCGACCCGATCGAGCTGTTCGCCCGCCAGCAGCGTCGTCTCGCCGCCGTCGGTCACTTCGACCTTCTGCAGCATCTGGCGCACGATCACCTCGATATGCTTGTCGTTGATCTTCACGCCCTGCAGACGATACACATCCTGCACTTCGTTGACGAGGTAATCCGCCAGCGCCTCGATCCCCAGGATCGCCAGAATGTCGTGCGGCGCCGGGTTGCCGTCGAGCACATACTCGCCCTTCTGGATGAAATCGCCTTCGGCAACCGTGATGTGCTTGCCCTTGGGGATCAGATACTCGCGCGGATCGTCATCCTCCCGGGTCGGCTCGATGGTGAGGCGGCGCTTGTTCTTGTAGTCCTTGCCGAAGCGCACGAAACCGTCGATCTCTGCGATGATCGCGTGATCCTTGGGCCGCCGCGCCTCGAACAGTTCCGCCACCCGCGGCAGACCGCCGGTGATGTCCTTGGTCTTGGCGCCCTCGCGCGGAATGCGCGCGATCACGTCGCCCGCGCGAACCTCCTGCCCGTCCTCCACCGACAGGATGGCGTCAACCGACATGAAGTAATGCGCCGGATTGCCATTATCGAGCCGCACCACGTCGGCCTTGACGCCGGTGGGCGTCTGCTCGCCGCCCGGCTCCATGATCGAGATGGCGGGCTTGATCTCCGTGCCCTTCTTCTCCGCCGCGCGCCAGTCCGAGACGATCTGCTGGGTGATGCCGGTGGCCTCGTCGGTGTCCTCACGCAGCGAGATGCCGGGGATCAGGTCCACCAGCCGCGCGACGCCCGCCTTTTCGGCGATGATCGGCAGAGTGTAGGGATCCCATTCCGCCAGCCGCTGGCCGCGCGCGATCAGGTCGCCCTCCTTGACCACGAGCCGCGAGCCGTAGAGCAGCTTGTGGGTGGCGCGCTCGCGGTCGAGGTCGTCCTTGATCACGAGCTGGACGTTGCGCCCCATCACGATCACGTCGCCGTCGGCGTTGGTGAGCAGGTTGCGGTTGCGGATCTCCAGCACACCCTCCTGGCTCGCCTCCACGAACGACTGGTCGGCCACGTTGGCCGCGCCACCGATGTGGAAGGTGCGCATGGTCAGCTGGGTGCCCGGCTCGCCGATCGACTGGGCGGCGATGATGCCCACCGCCTCGCCCATGTTGACCCGCGTGCCGCGCGCCAGATCGCGGCCATAGCACTGCGCGCAGATGCCGTCCTTGAGCGCACAGGTCAGCGGCGAGCGGATATAGACGCTCTGCACGCCGGCCTCCTCGATCGCCGCCGCCTCGCGCTCCTCGATCAGGGCGCCGCGCGCCACGATCACGGCGCCGCTGACCGGATCGACCACATCCTCGTTGGGCACGCGGCCCAGGATGCGCTCGCTGAGCGACGACACGATCTCGCCGCCGTCCACCACCGGGGTGATGGTGATGCCCTGATCGGTGCCGCAATCCTCGACCTGGATGATGCAGTCCTGCGCCACATCGACCAGACGCCGGGTCAGATAGCCGGAGTTCGCGGTCTTGAGCGCGGTGTCGGCCAGCCCCTTGCGCGCGCCATGGGTCGAGTTGAAATACTCGCCCACGGTCAGCCCTTCCTTGAAGTTCGAGATGATCGGCGTCTCGATGATCTCGCCCGACGGCTTGGCCATCAGCCCGCGCATGCCCGCAAGCTGCTTCATCTGGGTGGGCGAGCCGCGCGCGCCGGAGTGGCTCATCATGTAAACCGAGTTCGGCTCAAGCTCGCGGCCCGCATCGTCGTAGCGGACGCGCTTGATCTCCTCCATCATCGCGTCGGCAACGCGGTCGGTGCACTTGGACCACGCGTCCACCACCTTGTTGTATTTCTCGCCCTGGGTGATCAGGCCGTCCTGATACTGCTGCTCGAACACCTTCACTTCGGCGCGGGTGGAGTCCACCAGATCCCATTTCTGCGGCGGGATCACCATGTCGTCCTTGCCGAACGAGATGCCGGCCCTGAACGCCTGCTGAAAGCCCAGCGTCATGATCCGGTCGCAGAAGATCACCGACTCCTTCTGGCCGCAGTGGCGATACACGGCGTCGATCACCTCGCCCACCTCGCGCTTGCGCAGCACGCGGTTCACCAGGTCGATGGTCAGGTTCTCGTTGGGCGGCAGCAGGTTCGCGATCAGCATCCGCCCCGCCGTGGTCTCGACGCGCTGCATCACCGGCGCGCCGTCGGCGTCGGCGGTCTTGAAGCGGGTGGTGATCTTTGAGTGCAGCGTGATCAGCCCGGCGTGCAGCGCGTGTTCGATCTCGGCGGCGTCGGCGAAGGCCATGCCCTCGCCCGGCTCGCCCTTCTTCTCCAGCGAGATGTAGTAGAGGCCCAGCACCATGTCCTGCGACGGCACGATGATCGGCTTGCCGTTGGCGGGGCTGAGGACGTTGTTGGTCGCCATCATCAGCACGCGCGCCTCAAGCTGCGCCTCAAGGCTCAGCGGGACGTGGACGGCCATCTGGTCGCCGTCGAAATCGGCGTTGAACGCGGCGCAAACCAGCGGGTGCAGCTGGATCGCCTTGCCCTCGATCAACACCGGCTCGAACGCCTGGATGCCGAGGCGGTGCAGCGTGGGCGCGCGGTTCAGCATCACCGGATGCTCGCGGATCACCTCGTCGAGGATGTCCCAGACCTCCGGGCGTTCCTTCTCGACCAGCTTCTTGGCCTGCTTGACCGTGCTGGAATAGCCCTTGGCGTCGAGGCGGGCATAGATGAACGGCTTGAACAGCTCCAGCGCCATCTTTTTCGGCAGGCCGCACTGGTGCAGCTTCAGCTCCGGTCCGGTCACGATCACCGAGCGGCCCGAGAAATCGACGCGCTTGCCGAGCAGGTTCTGGCGGAACCGGCCCTGCTTGCCCTTGAGCATGTCCGACAGCGACTTGAGCGGGCGCTTGTTGGTGCCGGTGATCACGCGGCCGCGGCGGCCGTTGTCGAACAGCGCGTCCACCGACTCCTGCAGCATGCGCTTTTCGTTGCGGATGATGATGTCGGGCGCGCGCAGCTCGATCAGCCGCTTGAGGCGGTTGTTGCGGTTGATGACGCGGCGATACAGGTCGTTGAGGTCGGAGGTCGCGAACCGGCCGCCGTCCAGCGGCACCAGCGGGCGCAGCTCGGGCGGGATCACCG
>CAZOZE010000005.1:0-2609 GCA_964584215.1 uncultured Rhodobacterales bacterium | reverse complement strand
CCGCAAGGCGCGGTCGCCTCGCGCCGCTATTGGGCCGGGCTGCTGGCGCTGGCGGAGCGGCACGATTTCCGCATCCTCGCCGATGAGTGCTACAGCGAGATCTGGCGCGACGCGCCGCCGCCCGGCGCGCTGGAGGCGGTGCGCGACGCGGGCGCCGACCCGGAGCGGGTGCTGGCGTTTCATTCGCTCTCGAAACGCTCCAGCCTCGCGGGGCTGCGCTCGGGTTTCTGCGCGGGCGGACCGGAGGCGGTGGCGGCGCTCTTGCGGCTGCGCAGCTATGGCGGCGCGCCTTGTCCGCTGCCCGCGCAGGCGGCGGCGGCGGCGTGCTGGCGCGACGAAGATCATGTGGTCGTTAACCGGAAACTCTATGCTGAGAAATATGCGTTGGCTGATGCGATCCTGGGCGATCTGCCGGGGTATGCTGCGCCGGAAGCGGGGTTCTTTCTGTGGCTGAGGGTGGGCGACGGCGAGGCGGCGGCGCTGCGGTTGTGGCGCGAGGCGGGCGTGCGCGCGCTGCCGGGGGCGTATCTGTCGCGTCCGACGCCGCAGGGCGACCCCGGCGCGGCGTATCTGCGGGTGGCGCTGACGGCGCCCGCCGGACAGGCGCGGCTGGGGCTGGCGGCGATCGCGCGGGTTCTGGGCGGGGAGGGCGGAACATGAGCGACTGGAGCCACGGACACGCGCGGGCGCCGCTGCTGCCGCAGCCGGTGGCGGCGTTCCTGCGGCGGCGCGGGGCGGAGCTCGCCGGGCTGGCGCTGTTGGCGCTGGGCCTCGGGCTGGCGCTGGCGCTGGCCAGCTACGACGCGCGCGACCCGAGCTGGTTCGTCGCCACCGCCGAGCCTGCGCGCAACCTGCTGGGCGAGCTTGGCGCCCTGCTGGCCGATCCGCTGATGCGCACGCTGGGGCTGGCGGCGTGGACGCCTGCGGCGGCGCTGACGGTCTGGGGCCTGCGGCTGACGCTGCATCGTGGCGAGGCGCGGGTCTGGTCGCGGCTGGCGCTGACCGCGCTGGCGGCGCCGGTTGCGGCGATGTTCGCCGCCGCCCATGCGCCCTTCGCCGGCTGGCCGCTGGAGACAAGCGGGCTGGGCGGGCTGATCGGCGACATGGGGCTGGGCGCGCTGTTGCGCGCGCTGCCGGTGTCGGCGTCGGGCGCGCTTTTGTGGGTCACGCTGGGCCTTGGCGCCGCGACGCTGCTGCTTGTCGGGCTGGCGCTGGGGCTGGACCGGGCCGAGAGCCGGGGGATCGCGCGCTATCTCGGCCGTGGTCTGCGCGACGCCGCCGGGGCGCTGTCGCGCGCGGCGGTGGTCGTCGGGGGCGGCGGCGCCGCGATGCTGCGGGCGCGGCTGGCCGGTCCGCGTTCGGCGCGCGTGGCGCCGCCCGAGCCGGTGGGCCGGGCGCGGCGGCGCGAGCCGAGCCTCGGCGGCGCCGCCGGTGACGCCGCCGCCGTCGCGCCGCCGCGCGTGATCGCCGCGCCGAAGAAATCCGCGCGCAAGAGCCGCCGCGCCGAGCGCGAGGAGCAGCCCGCGCTCGATTTCGACGCCGCGCCGCCCGAGGGCTATGACGCGCCGCCGCTGAGCCTGCTTGAGGCCGCCCGCCCCGGCGAAGCGCCGCCGCTGCCGCAGGACGCGCTCGACCAGAACGCGCGGATGCTGGAGGCGGTGCTGGACGACTATGGCGTGCGCGGCGAGATCGGCGACGTGCGCCCCGGCCCGGTGGTGACGCTCTATGAGCTTGAACCGGCGCCGGGCACCAAGGCCAGCCGCGTGATCGGCCTCAGCGACGACATCGCCCGCAGCATGTGCGCCATCGCCACCCGCGTCTCGACCGTGCCGGGGCGCAACGTGATCGGCGTCGAGCTGCCCAACGCGACGCGGGAGAAGGTGCTGCTGCGCGAGATGCTGTCCTCGCCGGTCTATGAGGACGCCAGCTATCGGCTGGCGCTGGCGCTGGGCAAGGACATCGCGGGCGAGCCGGTGGTCGCCAACCTCGCGCGGATGCCGCATCTGCTGATCGCGGGCACCACCGGCTCCGGCAAGTCGGTGGCGATCAACACCATGATCCTGTCGCTGCTCTACCGTCTGCCGCCCAGCGAATGCCGCCTGATCATGATCGACCCCAAGATGCTGGAGCTCAGCGTCTATGACGGCATCCCGCATCTTCTCTCGCCGGTGGTGACCGATCCGAAAAAGGCGGTGGTGGCGCTGAAGTGGACCGTGGCGGAGATGGAGGACCGCTATCGCAAGATGTCCAAGCTGGGGGTGCGCAACATCGACGGCTACAACGCCCGCGTCGCCGAGGCGCTGGCCAACGAAGAGCCGTTCACCCGCACCGTGCAGACCGGCTTTGACGAGGACACCGGCGCGCCGATCTTCGAGACCGAGGAGTTTTCGCCCGAGAAGCTGCCGTTCATCGTGGTGATCGTCGATGAGATGGCCGACCTGATGATGGTGGCGGGCAAGGAGATCGAGGCCTGCGTGCAGCGGCTGGCGCAGATGGCGCGCGCGTCGGGCATCCACATCATCATGGCGACGCAGCGCCCGTCGGTGGACGTGATCACCGGCACGATCAAGGCGAACTTCCCCACCCGCATCAGCTTTCAGGTCACCTCC
>CAZOZE010000004.1:0-9452 GCA_964584215.1 uncultured Rhodobacterales bacterium | reverse complement strand
GCGGCCCGCATGCCGGAAGCGCAGCGCGCGTCGCCCGGTCTGGCTTCTGGGCGTGACCCCGGTCCGGCGGCCGCCATCTCCGCGACGGTGGATCAGTCAACCGCCTTCGCCGACGCTTTCGCCCAGACGGCGCGTGGCGAGCCGGAGGCCGGGCCCCAGCAGGTCGCCGCCGCGGCGGTCGATTCTGCGCCGGTCGAGTCTGTGCCGGTCGAACCTGCGCCGGTCGGCGGCGCCGGGGTGGCCGACGGCGCTCCCGAGGGCGAGGTGATCGCGCGCATCGCCGCCGCCGAGCCGCCTTACCGCGTGGTGCTGAACGTCGCGCCCGACGCCAACCCGCGCGACGTCGCGCGGCTCGACACGGCGATCCGGGCGTGGGGCTTCGTCCAGCCCGAACAGCGCGTGGCCGCCGAGCCGGTCACGCTGCCGGAGGTGGTGTTTCATGCGGGACAGGATCGCGAGACAGCCCTGATCGTGGCGCGGATCGCGGAGCGCATTCTGGCGGAGGCCGTGCTGACCCCGCCCGGCGAGGCGGAGAGCGATCCGGCGCGCGCGGGGCTGATCGAGATCAACGTGACGACGCGCTGAGGCGGCGTCGGCGCCCGGCTCAGCGCCGGGTGCGCAGCAGCCCCGCCAGCGCATAGGCGTCGCGCAACACCGGGCCTGCGATGGCCTCGGCGCGGGCCGCTCCGTCGCCCAGCACCGCGTCGATATGGCCGGGGTCGGCGAGCAGGGCGCGCATCCGGCCCGCGATCGGGCCGATCTTCTCGACCGCCAGATCGGCGAGCGCGGGCTTGAACGCCGAGAACGGCTTGCCCGCCCATTCGGCGACGACCGCCGCTTTCGTCGTGTCGGCGAGCGCGGCGTAGACGCCCACAAGATTGTCTGCGCCGGGACGGCCCGCCAGCCCCTCCACCGTCTCCGGCAGCGGGTCAGGATCGGTCTGCGCCTTGCGGATCTTTTTCGCGATGGCGTCGGCGTCGTCGGTCAGGTTGACGCGGCTCAGGTCGGACGGGTCGGACTTCGACATTTTTTTCGTGCCGTCGCGCAGGCTCATCACGCGCGTCGCGGCGCCCTCGATCAGCGGCTCGGGCTGCGGAAAGAAGTCGGGCGCGTTGAAGTCGAGGTTGAACTTTGCGGCGATGTCGCGCGCCAGCTCAAGGTGCTGTTTCTGATCCTCGCCGACCGGCACATGGGTCGCCTTGTAGAGAAGGATGTCCGCAGCCATCAGCACCGGATAGACATAGAGGCCGACGCTGGCGCCCTCGCGGTCCTTGCCCGCCTTCTCCTTGAACTGGGTCATGCGGTTCAGCCAGCCGACGCGCGCGACGCAGTTGAAAAGCCACGCCAGCTCGGCGTGGGCGGGCACCTGGCTCTGGTTGAAGATGATCGAGCGCGCGGGATCGAGGCCGCAGGCGAGAAACGCCGCCGTCAGCTCGCGGATCGCGCGGCTCAGCGCGGCGGGATCCTGCGGCACGGTGATCGCGTGCAGGTCAACCACGCAATAGACGGTCTCTATGCCGCGCCCCTGCAACTCGACGAACCGTTTGACGGCGCCGAGATAATTGCCCAGATGAAGGTTCCCGGTGGGCTGGACGCCCGAGAAGACGCGGTGAACATGCCCCTGCGACGCCGACATTGCGAAATCTCCGCCTTGATGCGCGCGCGTTATGGGCGCGCGCCCGCGCACGGTCAAGCGGGCGGGCGAGCAGGCGGGCGCGCTTCATGGGGTCGGCCATGAGGAGCGGCGCGCCTGCGCTGGTCTGGGCGATGGCGGGCGCCTTCGTGGCGGTCGAGGCGGCGCTGTCGGCGTCGGACGCCGGTCTCTTGCCGTCCGGCCTGCGCGTCGCCGCCTACCGCCAGTTCGCATTCTTCGATCTCTATTTCGACGCCATGCTCGCCGGACACGCCGTCCCCGCGCAGCTCTGGTGGTCGTTCGTCACCCATGCGTTCCTGCACGGCGGTTTGCTGCACCTCGCGATGAACACGGCGGTGTTTCTGGCGCTGGGCGCGCATCTGGTCCGGGCGGTGGGCGAAGCGGCGATGCTGGCGCTTTTCTTCGGCACGGCGGTCGCGGGCGCGCTGTTCTTCGGCCTGCTGGCGGATACGGGGACGTCCTTCGTGCCGATGGTCGGCGCGTCGGGGGCGCTGTTCGGCTTCCTCGGCGCCATGAAGCGGTGGGAATGGCGCTATCTGGCCGCGCATGACCTGCCCAAGCGGCGGTTCTGGAGCACGGTGCTGGCGCTCACGGCGGTCAACGTGGCGCTGTCGCTGGGCTTTGGCGGCGGCGGCGGCGGGGTGGCGTGGCAGGCGCATCTGGGCGGGTTTCTGGCGGGGTGGCTCGCCGCGCCGCTGATGACGCCGCGCCGGGGCATGGCGATCGGGCCGATCTGAGGGCTCGCGGCGCGGCGGCGCCATCTGTCACACGACTGTCACAAGCCTGTCGCGGAAGCGTCGCTGACGACGCTTATGACGCGGAGTCGCTGATGAGGGCGCGCCGCCCTCTGACAAAACAGACGAGGCTCACATGAAAACTTCCCTGACTCTGGCTGTCGCGACCGCGATCGCGCTTAGCGCCGGCATGGCCGCCGCGCGCGACCAGATCCGCATCGTCGGCTCGTCCACGGTGTTTCCCTACACCCAGGCGGTGGTCGAGGAGTTCGGCAACACCTCCGGCTTCCCCGCGCCGATCCTTGAGTCGACCGGCACCGGCGGCGGCATGAAGATTTTCTGCGAGGGCATCGGCGCGAACTTCGCCGACGTGACGGGCGCTTCGCGCGCCATGAAGCCGAGCGAGTACGAGCTGTGCGCCAAGAACGGCGTCACCGACGTCTCCGAGGCGCTGATCGGCTATGACGGCCTGTCCATCGCCGTGTCGCGCGCGTCCAAGTCCGACTGGGCGCTGACGCTCGAGCAGATCTATCTGGCGCTGGCGGCGGAAGTGCCGGTCGGCGACGGCTGGGGCGCGAACCCCTACAAGAAGTGGAGCGAGATCGACGCTTCGCTGCCCGACGTCGAAATCGTCGCCTACGGCCCGCCGCCGACCTCCGGCACCCGCGACGCCTTTGTCGAGCTGGCGATGCACGAGGGCTGCAAGCGCCTGCCCTACGTCAAGAACGGCGGCTTCGACAAGAAGTGGGTCAAGGAGAATTGCTCGCGCATGCGTCAGGACGGCCCGTTCGTCGAGGCCGGCGAGAACGACAACCTGATCGTGCAGCGCATCGAGGCCGACCCGAACGCGCTCGGCATTTTCGGCTACTCGTTCCTGTATGAGAACGAGGACAAGCTGATGGGCGTTCCGGTTGACGGCATCGCGCCGAGCGCCGACACGATCGCCGACTTCTCGTACGAGATCGCGCGTCCGCTGTTCGTCTATGTCAAGAACGCGCATCGCGGCGTGATCCCCGGCCTGAACGAGTTCCTCGGCGAGTATGTGTCGGATCGCGCGATGAGCGCCGACGGCTACCTGGTCGAGCGCGGTCTGGTGCCGCTGTCGCCGCAGGCGCTGGCCAAGGTGCAGGACACCGTCATGAACGCCCAGAACATGGCTGCGCCCGAGTAACAGGCGGCTACTCCAGACCGGCGGCCGCGCCTGCGCGCGGCCGCCGGTTCCTTGAACAGATGACGCGGGGCGCGACGCCATGGCCGGTTTCCTGATGCTTCTGATCGTCGCCGCCGCCGCCGCCGGGTTCTTCGTGAACTGGCGGGCGGCGCAGGTGCTGCGCAATGGCGGTGTCCGGCTGCACTCGATGACCGCTTTTCACGGCGCCTACGCCGCGCTGATCGCGGCGTTGCCGGCCTTCATATTCCTGCTGATCTGGCTGGCGCTGCGCGATGGCGCGATCATGGCCATCGTGATGAGTGGCCTGCCGGACGGCGCCTATCCCGCCGACGACGCCGGCGCGCGCTCACTGGTGCAATCGGAAATTCGCTCGCTGGCCGACGGCAACGTGTTCGGCACGCCCGCCGATTACATGCTCGTCGCCGCCGAGCGGCTCAACAGCCTGCGCTGGGTCGGCGATGTCCTGATGGCGTTCGGGGTCGCGGCGATCCTCGGCTTTGGCCTGTGGCGCGCGCGCCGCAGCATCGCGCCGCAGTTTCGCGCCCGCCAGCGCGTCGAGCAGATCCTGTCGGGCGTGATGATCTTCTGCGCCGCCTCCGCCATTCTGGTCACCGTGGGCATCACCGCGTCGCTGGTGTTCGAATCGCTGCGCTTCTTCGCCAAGGTGCCGGTCACCGAGTTCCTGTTCGGGCTGAACTGGGAGCCTCAGATCCCGATTCGCGAAGGGCAGGTCGCGGGTGCGGGCGCCTTCGGCTGGGTGCCGGTGATCCTCGGCACGCTGGTCATCACCGCCATCGCCTGCGCAGTCGCCATTCCGATCGGGCTGATGACGGCGATCTACCTGAACGAATTCGCCTCGCCCCGCCTGCGCAACATCACCAAGCCGCTGCTGGAGATACTAGCAGGCGTGCCGACGGTGGTTTACGGCTTTTTCGCCATCCTGGTAGTGGCGCCGGCGATGCGGGATTTCGCGGCGACGATCGGCGTGGCGGTCTCGCCGAACATCGCGCTGGCGGCGGGCGGGGTGATGGGGATCATGCTGATCCCGTTCATCTCGTCCTTCGCCGACGACGCGCTCTCCGCCGTGCCGCGCAGCCTGCGCGACGGCTCGCTGGCGCTGGGCGCGACGCGGGGCGAGACGGTGCGCAAGGTGCTGTTCCCGGCCGCGATCCCCGGCATCGTCGGCGGTGTGCTGCTGGCTGTCAGCCGCGCCATCGGCGAGACGATGATCGTGGTGATGGCGGCGGGGCTGATCGCGACGCTGACCATCAATCCGCTCGACTCGGTCACCACCGTCACCGTGCAGATCGTCACGCTGCTGATCGGCGACACGTCGTTCGACAACCCCAAGACGCTTGCGGCCTTCGCGCTGGGCCTGATGCTGTTCATCGTCACGCTGGGCCTGAACATCATTGCGCTGCGCGTGGTGCGCAAGTATCGCGAAATCTACGATTGAGGGCGCGCGCATGACCGACATCTCCGTGGACTGGGCCAGCCCCGCCATCGCTGACCGGGTGAAAAAGCGCCACCGCGCCGACCTTTGGCTGAAGGGTGGCGGCATGGCGGCGCTGGGCTTTGCGCTGCTGATGCTGTTCATCCTCGTGGCGTCGCTGGTCTCCACCGGGGCCGACGCCTTCCGCCAGACCCATGTGACGCTCGATTTCGACGTGAGCGAGTCCCGGGTGTCGCCAGACGATATTTTCAAGGGCAACTTCCGCGCCATCGTCAATGACGCGATCGAGGCGCGGTTTCCCGAAGTGACGTCGCGCAGCGATCGGCGCACGCTGACCGGCATCCTCAGCAACGGCGCCCAGGGCGCGGTGCGCGACGCGGTGTTCGCCGACCCGTCGCTGATCGGGCGCAGCGTGACGCTGACCGTGCCGGTCTCCGATCCCTACGACCAGTTGATGAAGGGGTTGATCAAGCGCGACACGCCCGAGGCGAACCGTCGTCTGAAGGACAACCAGATCGCCTGGTTCGACCAGCTCCAGGCGGCGGGTCTGGTGTCCAAGCCGATCAACTGGGCGCTGCTGAGCAACGCTGACAGCCGTTTCCCCGAGATCGCGGGTCTCAAGGGCGCACTCTGGGGGTCGTTCTATGCGCTTCTGGTCTGTTTTCTCATCAGCTTTCCGGTCGGCATCGCGGCGGCGATCTATCTCGAGGAGTTCGCGCCGAAAAACCGGCTGACCGACATCATCGAGATCAACATCAACAACCTCGCCGCCGTGCCCTCGGTCGTGTTCGGCCTGCTGGCGCTGGCGGTTTTCATCGGCTGGTTCGGCATGCCGCGCTCGGCGCCGCTGGTGGGCGGGATCACGCTGTCGCTGATGACGCTGCCGACCATCATCATCGCCACCCGCGCGTCGCTGAAGGGCGTGCCGCCCTCGATTCGCGAGGCGGCGCTGGGCGTGGGCGCCTCAAAGCATCAGGTGGTGCTGACCCATGTGCTGCCGCTGGCGATGCCGGGGATCCTCACCGGCACGATCATCGGGCTGGCGCAAGCGCTGGGTGAGACGGCGCCGCTGCTGCTGATCGGCATGAACGCCTTCATCACCTCGGCCCCGGAGAGCCTGTTCCAGCCCGCGACTGCGCTGCCGACGCAAATCTTCATCTGGGCCGACAGTCCGGAGAGGGGTTTCGTGTCGCGCACTTCCGCCGCGATTCTGGTGCTGCTGACGTTCCTGATCGCGATGAACACCTTGGCGGTGATCCTGCGCCGTCGCCTCGAACGGCGCTGGTAGGAGGGCCGAACCCGATGGAGAATTCAGTCATGACCGACGATAACGCCGCGCCCGCCGCCGCGCCGACCGCCGACCGCCGCAACGCGCCGGAGGCGTCGGTCAAGATCGACGCCGAGAATGTGAACGTCCATTACGGCGAGACCCACGCCATCAAGGACGTGTCGATCGGCATCCTCGACAAGACCGTGACCGCCTTCATCGGCCCGTCGGGCTGTGGCAAGTCAACCTTCCTGCGGTGTCTCAACCGCATGAACGACACCATCGACATCTGCCGCGTGACCGGCGACATCCTGCTCGACGGCCACGACATCTATGACCAGCAGATCGATCCGGTGCAGCTGCGCGCCCGCGTCGGCATGGTGTTCCAGAAGCCGAACCCGTTCCCCAAGTCGATCTACGACAACGTGTCCTACGGCCCGCGCATCCACGGCCTCGTCAACTCCAAGGCGGAGCTCGACGAGATCGTGGAGAAATCGCTGCGCCGCGCCGCGATCTGGGGTGAGGTGAAGGATCGGCTCGACGCGCCGGGCACCGGCCTCTCGGGCGGCCAGCAGCAGCGTCTCTGCATCGCCCGCGCCATCGCCACCCAGCCGGAGGTGCTGCTGATGGACGAGCCGTGCTCGGCGCTCGACCCCATCGCCACCGCGCAGGTCGAGGACCTGATCAACGAATTGCGCGAGAGCTATGCGGTGGTGATCGTCACCCACTCGATGCAACAGGCCGCGCGTGTCAGCCAGAAGACCGCGTTCTTTCACCTTGGCGTGATGCCGGAATACGACGACACCGAGAAGATATTCTCCAGCCCGTCGGACAAGCGCACGCAGGATTACATCACCGGGCGGTTCGGCTAGGCCTGCGGCTTGAAGCGATACCGGTGAAGCTGCGCGCCCTCGGCGCGCAGCCAGGCGCGCTGGGCGCGATAGTCGGGCGCCAGCCGCTCCACCAGCCGCCAGAACGCCGGCGCATGGTTCATCTCGACCAGATGCGCCGCTTCGTGCGCGGCCACATAGTCGCGCACCGGCGGCGGCGCCATCGCCAGCCGCCACGAGAACGCCAGATCGCCGCGCGAGGTGCATGACCCCCAGCGCGAGCGGGTGTCGCGAAAGCTGATCCGCCCCACCGGGCGCCCCAGCGCCGCCGCCGCGCGCTGCGCCGCCGGGGCGAGGTTGGCGGCGGCGCGGCCGCGCAGGAACGCCGCAACCGCCGCGCCGGTGGCGGCGGCGGGGGCGATGAGCGCGTCACCGCGCAGGATGCACGGTCCGCGCGCCCGGCCGCTGTCCCTGATCCCGACCATCACGCCGTCGATGGGAATCTGCGCGCCGATGCGGACATCCTGCGCCAGCGGCGCGCGCGCCAACGCGTCGCGCAGCCAGTCGCTCTGGCGAAGCAGGAACATGCGCGCCTCGGCGTCGCGGGCGTGGGCGGGGGCGGTCAGCCGCGCCTCGCCACCGCGCAGCGACAGGGTGAAGCGCCGCGCGCGCGCCGAGCGGCAAAGCCGCACCGACACCGCCGGATCGTCCAGCCGGATCACGCCGCTCATGGTCAGGGGCGGCTCGGGCGGTTCAGCCGCGCACGAAGGCGCGGCGGGCGCGGATGAAGTCGCGCACCCTCGGCTGGATATGCTGGCGCCAGCGGCTGCCGTTGAACACGCCGTAATGGCCGACCTTGGCCTGAATGTAGCTGCCCTTCTTCGACTCGGGCAGGTTGGCGCACAGCGCCAGCGCCGCCTCGGTCTGGCCGCGCCCGGTGATGTCGTCCGCCTCGCCCTCGACGCAGAACAACCCGACGTCGGTGATCGCGCCGAGGTCCACCTTCTCGTCGTAATGCGTCATCTCGCCTTTTGGCATCGCGTGCTTCTGGAACACCACATCGACGGTCTGGAGGTAGAAATCCGCCGTCAGGTCCATTACCGCCAGATATTCGTCATAGAAGGTGCGATGGGTCGTCGCGCTCTCGCCGTCGCCGCGCACGAGGTTGCGGAACTGCTTCACATGCGCATCCACATGGCGATTGAGGTTCATCGACATGAAGCCCGACAGTTGCAGAAAGCCGGGATAGACCTTGCGCATGAAGCCGGCGTTGGGAAACGGCACCGTGGTGATCACGTTCTTTTCGAACCACGACAGCGGGCGCGAGGTGGCCAGAACGTTGGGTTCGGTCGGGCTGACGCGGGTGTCGATGGGCGATCCCATGATGACCAGCGACGCGGGGCGGTGCGCCGCGCCGCGCGCGCTCATCAGCGCCGTGGCCGCCAGCGCGGGCACGCCGGGCTGGCACACGCCCATCACCGTCGGACGCTCGCCGTCCTGCGCCAGGACCGCGCAGAACTGCTCGATATAGTCGATGTAATCGTCCAGATCGAACTTGCCCTTGGTCAACGGCACGTTGCGCGCGTCGATCCAGTCGGTGATATAGACGTCGTGCTCGGGCAGCATCGCCTCGACGGTGCCGCGCAGCAGGGTCGAGAAATGCCCCGACATCGGCGCCAGCAACAGCACCTTGGGGTCGTTGCGCGCCTCCGCCAGCACGGAATCGCGCTTGAAGTGAAGCAGGTCGCAGAACGGCAGATGGTGGGCCACCTCCTCCACGACCGGCGTGCTCTCGCCCGCGATCTCCACCGTCTCGATGCCGAATTCCGGCTTGCCATAGCGCCGCGTCGCGCTGACGAACATCTCGAACGCCGCAGCCGTCGCGCGAAACCCGATGGTGTCCGACAGCGGGTTGACGGGACTGCGCATGGCGCTCACGCCGATCTGCGCCGCGTTGCGGAACGGCGACACCGCCGCATGGGTCAGTTCGTAGGCATGATACAGCACGATATTCGCAGCCCCCGGGGAAAAACGTCGCACAAACGTTACGCCCGGTCACGCTGCGCCGCAAGATCATTTCGCATCTGCGAAGAAGCGTCACGGTCGCAGGGGTGCGGGATGCGGCGGGCGGCGCCGCATCCGCCGCGTTTTTCAGGCGTCGATGGTCTCGCCGATCGGCAGGCGGCGCAGCCGCTTGCCGGTGGCGTTGAAGATCGCGTTGCACAGCGCGGGCGGGATCGGCGGCAGGCCCGGCTCACCCACGCCGGTCGCATGGACCGAGAACGGGTGCGGCACGATGTGGGTGTGGACGCGCTCTGGGAAATTGGTCGCGCGCGCCATGCG
>CAZOZE010000003.1:0-7770 GCA_964584215.1 uncultured Rhodobacterales bacterium | reverse complement strand
GGACGATGACAAACCCTGACGAAGATTTCTTCGCCAGGGCATCCGCGCCTTCCTTGTCGCCAACCCTCGACGTTCCCTTGCGAAACCTTTTCGGAAGGTCCTTACGCCAACTGCGAGGCGCCACTTAAGCCAACGGCTGGGGCGCGGCCCGTGCTGGTCGCACGGGCCAAGGGGATTGCTGCGCGCAGTGACCTGAACGGCTGAAACCCGCGCATCCCCGCCCGTCGCGTCAGGCCCGACCCTACCGCCGCGCTCCGCCTAATACGCCCGCGCCACCACGAACGCCGCGATGTCGCTGAGCGCGGCCTTCAGCGGGCAGTCGGGGAAAATGTCCAGCGCGGCGCGGGCGCGGTCGGCGTGGGTCTCGGCGCGGGCGCGGGTGTCCGCCAGCGCGCCGGTCTCGCGCATCAGGCGCAGCGCGGTCTCGAGATCGCCGTCGCGCTGGTCGCGCTTCTCGATCACCCGCCGCCAGAACGCCTGCGCCGTCGCGTCGCCGCGCGCGAAGGCCAGCAGCACCGGCAGCGTCGCCTTGCCCTCGCGGAAGTCGTCGCCCGCGTCCTTGCCCAGCGCAGCGGAGGCGCCGCCATAGTCCAGCAGATCGTCTACGATCTGGAACGCCACGCCCAGCGCGTCGCCGTAAGCCGCCAGCGCCGCGACCTGCGCCGCCGAGGCGCCCGCCACCATTCCGCCCGCCTGCGCCGCCGCCTCGAACAGCGCGGCGGTCTTGCCGCGGATCACCTGGAGATAAACGTCCTCGCCGCCCGCCAGCGAGCGCGCGGCGGCCAGTTGCAGCACCTCGCCCTCCACGATCACGGCGGCCGCATTCGACAGCACGCCCAGCACTTCCACCGAGCCGGTCTCGACCATCAGCTGGAACGACCGCGCGAACAGGAAGTCGCCGACCAGCACGCTGGGCTTCGGCCCGAACACGGTGTTGGCGGTGGCGCGGCCCCGGCGGCGGGCGCTTTCGTCCACCACGTCGTCGTGCAGCAGGGTGGCGTTGTGGATGAACTCCACCGCCGTCGCCAGCCGCACATGATTCTCGCCCTCGTAGCCGCAGAGCCTGGCCGCCGCGAGCGTCAGCAGCGGGCGCAGCCGCTTGCCCCCCGCGCCGATCAGATGCGCCGCCACCTGCGGGATGAGCGCGGTGTGCTCCGAGCGCATCCGCGCCGCGATCTCGGCGTTCACCCGCGCCATCTCCGGCTCGGTCAGCGCCTGAAGCCGGGCGAAGGCGTCCTCGCCGGCGGACGCGGGCGCAAGATTGGGGGCCGGTTTGGTCACGGGAGCCGGTTTCCTTGACTGCGTGGCGCGCCAGCGCCCTCGACGGATGTGTCCGGGGCGCCTATCGTCGCCGCATGGAGGAGCTTGTCCGCACCACCGACCCGACGCTGATCGTGTTCTCACGCGCGCTTCTCAGCGCCGAGGATATAGATTGCTTCGAGTTCGACGTCCACATGAGCGTGCTGGAGGGGTCTCTGGGCGTATTGCCGCGCCGTCTGATGGTCGCGCGCCGCGACGCCTTCCGCGCCCGCGCCATCCTGCGCGACAACGACGTCGAGACCACCCCGCCGCGATGAGCGACAAGCTCACCGAGGACGTCATTCTTGGCGGGCGGGTGCGCCTGCGCCAGCCCGCCACCGGCTATCGCGCCGCCACCGACCCGGTGCTGCTGGCCGCCGCCTGCGCCGCCAAGCCGGGTGAGCGGGTGCTTGATCTCGGCTGCGGCGCGGGCGCGGCGATCCTGTGTCTGGCCGCGCGCGTCCCCGGCCTCGACCTGCACGGGCTTGAGCTGCAACCCGCCTACGCCGCGCTCGCGCGGGTCAACGCCGCGCTGAACGGCGCGCCGCTCAGCGTGCATGAGGGCGATGTCGCGGCGCCGCCGCCCGCGCTGAAGGCGGTCAGCTTCGATCACGTCATCCTGAACCCGCCATGGTTCGACGAGACCGCCCCGGCCAGCCCCGACCCGGGCCGCGATGCGGCGCGGCGGGCGGGCGCGGCGGGGGTCGCGCTGTGGATCGACGCGGCGCTGCGGCGGCTGCGTCAGGGCGGACGGCTGACGCTGATCCACCGCGCGGCGCGGCTGGGCGCGATTCTCGGCGCGCTGGAGGGACGCGCGGGCGACGCGGCGATCCTGCCGCTGACCGCGCGCCAGGGCCGCGACGCGGGCCGCGTGATCGTCACCGCGCGCAAGGACATCCACGCGCCGCTGCGGTTGTGCGCGCCGCTGGCGCTGCACGCGGGCGCAGGCCATGATGGCGACGGCGACGACTTCTCGGCGCAGGCCGCCGCCGTGCTGCGCGACGCCGCCGCGCTGACATTCTGAAGCTGGGAGCATTGTGTCCATGAAGCCGCTCGACAATTCGATCATGGCGATGGCCGACGAGATGAGCGCCTGGCGGCGCGACCTGCACCGCCACCCCGAACTGGCCTATCAGGAGACGCGCACGGCGGCCTTCGTGGCCGAGACGCTGCGCGGCTTCGGGCTGGACGCGGTCGAGACCGGCATCGGCGGCACCGGCGTCGTGGGCGTGCTGCACGGCGCGACAGGCCCCGGCGGCGAGGCCCGCACCATCCTGCTGCGCGCCGACATGGACGCCCTGCCGATCGAGGAGGCGACCGGCGCCGCCTACGCTTCGGCCCGCCCCGGCAAGATGCACGCCGGCGGCCATGACGGCCACACCACGATGCTGCTGGGCGCGGCGCGTCGGCTGGCGGAGACGCGCGATTTCGACGGCTCGGTGGTGTTCGTGTTCCAGCCCGCCGAGGAGGGCGGCGCCGGGGCCAAGGCGATGCTCGACGACGGGTTGCTGGAGCGCTTCCCCGCCCGCGCCGTGTTCGGGATGCACAACATGCCGGGCCTGCCGGTGGGCCGTTTCGCGTTCCGGCCCGGCCCGACCATGGCGCTGTCGGACGAGTTCACGATCACCATCACCGGCGTCGGCGCCCACGCCGCGATGCCGCATCTGGGCCGCGACCCGATCCTCGCCGGCGCCGCGCTGGTGCAGGCGCTGCAATCGATCATCGCGCGCCGCGTCGATCCGGTGGACCCGGCGGTGCTGTCGATCACCGAATTTCACGGCGGCGCGGCGAAGAACGTGATGCCGGAAACCGCGACGCTGGGCGGCACGATCCGCGCCTTCTCGACCGCGACGCACCAGTTCATCCGCGCCGAGGTGGCGCGCCAGTGCGCCGCGCTGGGCGAAGCTTTCGGCGTCGCCATCGCCTTCGGCCCCAGCCTCACCCCCTACCCGCCGGTGATCAACGACCCCGACATGACGGCGTTCGCGGGCGACGTGCTGGCCGAACTGGTGGGAGAGGCGGCGCTGGTGCGCGATCCGCCGCTGATCATGGGCGGCGAGGATTTCGCCTTTCTGGCCGAGGCCCGGCCCGGCGCCTTCGTGTTCATCGGCAACGGCGACAGCGCGGCGCTGCATCACCCGGCCTACGACTTCAACGACGCCGCCGCGCCGCTGGGCGTCGCCTACTGGGTGCGGCTGGCGCAGGCCGCCCTGCCCCGCGCCTGACGGCCCGCCGATTCGGGTCGATCTTGCGCCAAATGCACGGACAGGTTGAACAATTCCGATGGTGACAGCGGCGTGACGGTCGTGTTCTACTTTTTCTGTTGAACCGCTGATGGAGGGATGCCTATGAGCCTCGACTCGCACCTGACCGAACTGCGCCGCAAGCATGAGACGCTGTCGAGCCGGATCGAACAGGAACAGCGCCAGCCCGCGTCCGACGAATTGACCATCGCCTCGATGAAGAAGGAGAAACTGCGCATCAAGGAGGAAATCGCGCGCATCTCCAGCCGGTTGCACTGAACCGGCGCGCCGCGCGGACCACCGCTGCGGCGCAGGCTCCCCAGACAAGAGCGCAGCCCCGGCCCCCGAGCCGGGGCCACTTGATCGGCCATTCACGAAACGGTCGCGCAGCACGCGCCGGGGCCGCCCGCCCTAGGCCCCCGGCCCCGCATCTTCCAGCCCCGCATCTTCGAGCAGCGTGCGGCCCTGCCGGTCCTCGATCTCGATCAGCCAGAGGTCGGGATCGTAGCCGCGCTGGCGGGCGGCGGCGGCGTCCACCGCCGGTTCGTCGCCCTCGGCCAGCACCGCCCAGACCCGCGCGCCATCCAGGCCATAGGCGCGTCCATAGAGCCGCGCCTTCCCGTCCAGCGTCGCCAGCTTGACCAGCACCGCGCCCGCCGTGGGATCGCCCTTGCGCGTCAGGTAGCAGGGGATGCCGGCGGCGGCGAGGCGGGCGCGGTAGGCGGCGACCCAGAAATCGGTGGCGAGCCGCGCCGTCACGCCTCGCCGTCCGACCAGTCCAGCCCGATGGCGCTGTAGCGTTCGCGCTCGCCCTCCCAGTTCGGGCGCACGCGCACGGTCAGGAACAGGTGCACCGGGCGGCCCAGCACCTCGGCGATGTCGGCGCGGGCGGCGGCGCCCACCGCCTTGATGGTCTCGCCCTTCTTGCCCAGCGCGATGCCCTTGTGCCCCTCGCGCCCGACATAGACCACCTGATCGACGCGGGCGGAGCCGTCGGCGCGCTCCTCCCAGCTTTCGGTCTCGACGGTCAGCTGATACGGCAGCTCCTCATGCAGGCGCAGGGTCAGCTTCTCGCGGGTGATCTCGGCGGCGATCTGGCGCATCGGCGCGTCGGCGATCTGGTCGGCGGGATAATGCCACGGACCCTCCGGCAGCCGCGCCGCCAGCCAGGCGCGCAGGTCGGCCACGCCGTCGCCGTTCTCCGCCGAAATCAGGAAGGTCGCCTCGAAGGCGCGCGCCGCGTTCATCTGCGCGGTCAGCGCCAGCAGCGCGTCGCGCCGCACCCGGTCGATCTTATTGATCACCAGCGCCACCGGGCGCCCGGCGGCGCGGTCCTTGAGCGCCGTCAGGATCGCCTGCACGCCCGGCGTCAGGCCGCGATGCGCCTCGACCATCAGGCACACCAGATCGGCGTCGCCCGCGCCCGCCCAGGCGGCGGCGACCATCGCGCGGTCGAGCCTGCGGCGCGGGCGGAACAGGCCGGGCGTGTCCACGAACACGATCTGGGCCGCGCCCTCGACGGCGACGCCGCGGATGCGCGCGCGGGTGGTCTGCACCTTGTGCGTCACGATCGAGACCTTGGCGCCGACCATGCGGTTGAGCAGCGTCGATTTGCCGGCGTTCGGCTCCCCGATCAGCGCGACAAAGCCGCAGCGTGTGGGACCGCCGCGCGGCGCCTCGTCGCCGGGGGTGGGGTCAGTCATGCGCGAGCCTTTCCAGCAGGGCGGCGGCGGCGGCCTTTTCGGCCTCGCGCTTGGAGGCGGCGCAGCCCCGCGCGGCGGCGCCATTGGTCAGTTGCGCCTCGATCACGAAGCGCGGCGCATGGTCGGGGCCGTCGCGCGACACCAGCGCATAAACCGGCTTGGCCAGCCCCCGCCCCTCGGCCCATTCCTGAAGCGCGGACTTGGGATCTTGCGGCGCGACGGCGCCTTGCGCGGCGATGCGCGGCCCCCAGTGGCGCAGGATCACCTCGCGCGCCGCCTCGAAGCCCGCGTCGAGATAGACGGCGGCGATCACCGCCTCCATGGCGTCGCCCAGCGTGGTCAGCCGCTTGCGCCCGCCCGCCTTGCTGTCGGAGCGCTCCATGCGCAGATGCGCGCCGAGGTCGAGCTCGGTCGCCACGGCGGCGCAGGTCTCCTTGCGCACCAGATCGTTCAGGCGCGGCGCCAGCTTGCCCTCCGCCTCACCGGGCCAGCGTTGCAGCAGCGCCTCGGCGATCACCAGCATCAGCACCCGGTCGCCGAGAAACTCAAGCCGCTGATAGTCCGGCCGCGCCGGGCTCCCCGCCGAAGGATGGGTCAGCGCGGCGTCGATCAGGTCGCGCCCGACGCTGCGGCCAAGCCGCCTGAACAGCGCGTCGCGGGAGGGCGCCCCGGCCATCGCGCTCAGTTGATCGCCTGGAAGGTGCGCCCGAAGCGCCAGTTCCACACCGCCCAGAACGGGCCGTCGGCGGAGACGGCGATCACTTCCGCGCGACCGACCAGATTCTCGAACGGCACGAAGCCCACGCCGCCCGCCGCGCGCGGCTCGCGGCTGTCGCGGGAGTTGTCGCGGTTGTCGCCCATGAAAAAGAAATGCCCCTCCGGCACCCTGAACTCAACCGTGTCGTCGAACGCCATGCCGTCCGCCGTGTTCAGCACCGGATGCGCCACGCCGCCCGGCAGCGTCTCGGTCCATTCCTGCAGCGCGCAAAAGCGCCGGTCGCCGACGATGCGGCTGTCTGCGCACATGCCGAAGGCGCTGTCGAAAAACACGCCGCCGCGCGCCATGCCGACCGGCTGACCGTTGATATGCAGCACGCCGCCGCGCATCTGCACGGCATCGCCGGGCAGGCCGATCAGCCGCTTGATGTAATCCTCCGCCGTGCGCGGGTGCTTGAACACAACCACGTCGCCGCGCTCGGGATCGGAGGCGAGGATGCGGCTTGACAGGAACGGACACAGGTTGACGCCGAACACCGTCGGACACGACGCGCTTGAATAGCCGTAGGCGTATTTCGATATGAACAGATAATCGCCGATCAGCAGCGTCGGCTTCATCGAGCCGGAGGGAATCCAGAATGGCTGGAACAGCACGGTCCGGAACACGCCCGCGATCAGCAGGGCATAGACGATGGTCTTGAGGAGTTCGCCAAGCCCCTCCTTCTTTTTCGCCTTCGTCTTGACCATGAAAACGCCCTGTCCCTGCCGGAGATTCGGCCCGCTTGTCGCGCGCGGCGGCGCGCGGTGTCAAGGCGCGCGCCGCTGACGTTCGGCTAACGTTTCCGCAACTAGGGTGTCGCAAGTTGCCCGCTGTAGCGCGCTTTCAATTTGGAGTTGAGCATGACCGCACCCAACGCCCCGATCAGGGTGCTCGCCGCCGAGGACAACGAGATCAACCAGGTGGTGCTCGGCGGTCTGCTCGGCCATGTGCGCCCGCACTATGCGCTGACCTTCGTCGCCAACGGCGCCGAGGCGGTCGAGGCGTGGCGCGCGGGCGATTTCGCGCTGATCCTGATGGACGTGCGGATGCCGGTGATGGACGGGCGCGAGGCGGCGGTCGCGATCCGCGCCGAGGAGGCCGCGACCGCGCGCCCCCGCACGCCGATCGTGGCGCTGACCGCCGAGGCGCTGGAGGGCGAGATCGAGGCCTGCTACGCCGCAGGCATGGACGCCCATATCGGCAAGCCGTTCGAGATCGAGGCGCTGTGCGCCGCCATCGACAAGGCGCTGGGCGACGCGGCGCGGGGAGAATGAGCGGCGCAAATCAGCGGCGCGCCGGGCGTCAGAGCGCCTCGATCACCACGAAAGCCTGCGCATAGGGCGGATCGTCGGTCAGCGTGACATGGATGCGCGCCGCGCGGCCGTCGGGAGTCATCGCCGCCAGCCGCCCGGCGGCGCCGCCGGTCAGCTGCATGGTCGGCTGGCCGCTGTCGAGGTTGACCACCCCCATCTCGCGCCACGCCACGCCCATGCGCAATCCGGTGCCGAGCGCCTTGGCGCAGGCCTCCTTGGCCGCCCAGCGGCGGGCGTAGCTGGCGGCGCGGTCGCGGCGGCGGTCGGACTTGATGCGCTCGACGTCGGTGAACACCCGGTCGAGAAACCGCGCGCCGAACCGCGCCATCGTCGCCTCGATGCGGCGGATGTCGGCGAGGTCGGCGCCGATGCCCAGGATCACGCCGCGCCGTCTCCGAACGCCGCCCGCCGCGCGCGGTCCATCACGTCGCGCATCCGCCGGATCGCGCTGTCGA
>CAZOZE010000002.1:0-6913 GCA_964584215.1 uncultured Rhodobacterales bacterium | reverse complement strand
GCCCGCGCAGCCGGTGGTGTTCTGCGGCCTGTTCCCGGTGGACAGCGCCGAGTTCGAGGGCTTGCGCGAGGCGATCGAGAAACTGGCGCTCAACGACGCCAGCTTCACCTACGAGATGGAGACCTCCGCCGCGCTGGGCTTTGGCTTTCGCTGCGGATTCCTCGGCCTGCTGCATCTGGAGATCATCCGCGAGCGGCTGGAGCGCGAATACGACATCGACCTGATCACCACGGCGCCCTCGGTGATCTACAACATCTACATGACCGACGGCTCGGTGATCGAGTTGCACAACCCCGCCGACATGCCCGACGTGGTCAGGATCGAGCGCATCGAGGAGCCGTGGATCAAGGCGACGATCCTGGTGCCCGACGAATACCTCGGCGACGTGCTCAAGCTGTGTCAGGATCGGCGCGGCGTGCAGGCCGACCTCACCTACGCCGGGTCGCGCGCCATGGTGGTCTGTCGCCTGCCGCTCAACGAAGTGGTGTTCGACTTCTACGACCGGCTGAGGAGCGCCACCAAGGGCTACGCCAGCTTCGACTATCAGATCGACGGCTATCAGGCCGACGCGCTGGTGAAGATGCAGATCCTCGTCAACGCCGAGCCGGTGGACGCGCTCAGCATGATCGTGCACCGCGACCGGGCCGAGGCGCGCGGGCGCAGCATGTGCGAGAAGCTCAAGGACCTGATCCCGCAGCACATGTTCCAGGTGCCGATCCAGGCCGCCATCGGCGGGCGGATCATCGCGCGCGAAACCATCCGCGCCCTGCGCAAGGACGTGACCGCCAAATGCTACGGCGGCGACGCCACCCGCAAGCGCAAGCTGCTCGACAAGCAGAAGGCGGGCAAGAAGAAGATGCGCCAGTTCGGCAAGGTCGAGATCCCGCAGGAGGCGTTTATTTCGGCGCTGAAGATGGACGGGTGATGCAGTATAATTTATCCGATAGTTTCAAGTATTTTACCTCGATGATCTGGCTGAAGAGCCCACCGATAAGCTGGATGAACTTCCCAAGCATATCCAAAGTCGACAAATTGACTTACCAGCATCCTGTTTTGATCAAAGTATATCCATTCTTTCTTTTCATCTTCTTTACGCCCGGTGGCGATGATAAAATCTATCTTATAAAGAAATTCAGCAATGCTCGTTGGGGTTACTGTGCGGAGGTTTGAGAACGTTAAAGATTGTGTTTGGATAATGTTGCGGATTTTAGAAATTAATCTATCTCTCGAATAAAAAAATCTATAGCCTTTTTCAAACTCGCGCCTTGTATTTTTCATGTTATAAAGTAACCTTTCAATGTTTGGCATTTCACTTCTAAATTCATTTACTAAATCCTGAATTCGTTCAGTTGAATAGGTTGGAAAGGTTGATTCGAGGTCGTAGCTGGATATTTTTTGATGCCCGTTTTTATACGCTTCACGTGCAGCACCACTCAGTAGTTTGATAAGATCGCGCGGTCGTTTTCTAGTCAAAGATAGTAGTACTGTATGAATTGGCGCTCTGTCCCAATGGCCGGACCCAGAAAATTTTTCGTCAATTATCGCATGTATAAGTCTTGCGACTTCAGGCTGAGGGAGTCGCGCGAGCTCCACGGGATCAACTGACTGCTCAAAAAAGTTTGATATTCGCGTAGCTACAACAACAAGAATATCATGGTTTGTCCAAGAAAGTGGTATAATATAGCTTTCTATTCTGTCAGTAGATTCATCGGACGTTCTCACCAAAAAATAAGCATCTGTCCTTAATCCAATTCTAAATTGAATTCTGCGATCTTCATTGCAGAGATCTCTAAGTGCATTTATAAGGGCCGATATATTCTTAATATCCTCCTTGCTTGCCTCCCAGCCTCTATCCAAGTCATCAATATAAACACGAATTTTCGGAACCGTCAAAAAATACTTTGCTTTCTTTTGAAAAACCTGCTTTACGTTTTCAACGTATTTTTGGCCAGATAATATATCAATTAATTGCGCCATTACTCTGCCAGAAGTCCAATTATATTGTTTAATTATTGAAGCGTCAGGACTTGTGCCCATACTTTCAAGAGTCCGCTCAAGTATCATTCGAGAAATATTATTTTTCCACTGTTCAATTCGTTGAATAAACTCTTCGCTTTTTCCGGCAACATTCAAAAGTTCGTTGGGTTGGAGCCAAAGTGCTAAAACACCCTCGGCAATATCTTCAAGGTATGACATTTTAAGAAGTGCACTTTTCCCGATCCCCTTGTGGCCGACTAGTATTCGGAGTGGCAAATCACCGCGTATATTATTATATGATTTATTTCTAAAGAAATAAGATTTTAGTCTTTCCGGTATTTCATCTTCTGCGGCCTCGGCGCCAAACAATTTGAATATTGTTTCATCATCAAATCCATTAAATGGCTTTCCCACCGCATCACCCCCAAAATATGAGTCTCTAACCGCAGAGGTATGATCTTAGATCTGGTTCCATTCGACAAGTCCCTCGTTAGTGCCGTTGCGGATACGGCCCGCACTATGCCTCGTATGATAACCCTCGCATGAGCATCTGTATCTCTTTGCGATGGGCCGCCAATCATTTAAAGGTTTAACACATGCGCCGCTGATGTGGCGTGACTGGCGCTTCGACGGTGAGTAGTTTCGGGTTTATGCTGCGCCTGAGGATGATGGCTGGCTCGCCATCACGGTGATCGTCCGGTTCTTCTGAGAGGCGCGCCATGAAACTGTCCTACGACCCCGCCGCCAACGTCGCCTACATCCGCTTTCGCGAGAAACAGGGCGATGTCGAGACCATCCGGCTGACCGACGACTTCCTTGTGGACATCGACGAGACGGGCGCGGTGTGCGGCGTCGAGTTGCTCAACGCTTGGGAGCAGCTGAAGGCGGGCGATGACGGCAGGCTGGTGGTCGTTGACGCGCCGGGCGGACAGGTGGGGCGCTGAAGGTGGCGTGAGGGTGGGCTGCTCGACAAGCAGAAGGCGGGCAAGAAGAAGATGCGCCAGTTCGGCAAGGTCGAGATCCCGCAGGAGGCGTTTATTTCGGCGCTGAAGATGGATGGGTGACGGCAATCGGGAAACAGAATATGGCCATGAAGTCTATTCAGCGTTCTCTGCGCATATTGTATGATAACGTGTCTGGCGACATCAAGATGGCCGGTCAGGGTCTTGCGGCGACGACAGTAAGCAATGACCCGAAGAGTGTTCGCCACCACCCCAACCTGTGACGGAAACTGGCGCGCCGCTGGGCTGGTGAGCGGGGCGCCGCACCCCGATTTTTTGGGCTGAGCAAGCGCGCCTGAAACTGGCCTGCGACCCCGCCGCCAGCGCCGCCTACATCCGCTTTCGCGAGAAGCAGGGCGAAGCCGGGACCATCCGCCTCACCGCAAGGCTCCTGACGGGCGCGCCCCGCCCGCGCCCTGCGCCGCAAGCATGGCGGGGTCGCTGAAATTGGCGGCTGCCGCACGGCCACGCGCCGCGATATACATCGCGGCGGCGCGGCGCTTCGCCCGCCTTGCGGAGTTCCCCGGCCATGGGCCTGTTTCTCGAATCGATCGGATACCTCGCCGCGCTGCTGACCACCGCCGCCTTTGCGCCGCAGGTTTGGCGCACCTGGCGCACGCGGCGGGCGCAGGATCTGTCGCTGGCGATGCTGGCGCTGATGAGCAGCGGCAACGCGCTCTGGGCGCTGTATGGCGTCGGCGTCGGCGCCGGCCCGCTGGTGGCGGCCAATGTGGTGACGCTGTCATTGGTGCTGACGCTGCTGGCGATGAAGCTGGGCCAACGGCGCGCGGCGGCGCCGCGCGCCGCGCCGGTCGCCGGCTCGGCCGCCGCGCTGGCGCCCGGCGCCTGAGCGTCTGCCTGAGCGTCTGCGGGATTGCCGCGTCCGGCGCCGCAGGCCATTGTGGCGGCGATTTCGTTCAGAATCAGGAAATATCCCTATGCGCCGCATACCCCTGACGATCGCCGCCGCCGTGCTGTCGCTTTCCGCTTGCGCCGCGCCGGGACCGGAGGCCGCCGTGTCCGAGTCCGTCGCCGAGATGCGCGGCGTGATCGAGATCATCGACCCGGTCACCCGCCAGGTGGTGGTGCGCGGCGAGGACGGGCGCGCGGTGACCGTCACCCTGCCGCCGGAGGCGCATAACTTCGACCAGCTCGAACCCGGCGACCGCGTCGCGGCGAGCTACAGCGAGAGCATCGCCGCGCGCATGGCGACGCCGGATGACCGGCGGGAGACGATGATCGGCACGGCGGGCGGCCGCGCGCCAAAGGGCGCGACGCCGGGCGTGGCGGCGGGCATGGCGCTGACCTCGGTGGTGACATGGGTCGGCTACGACGCCGCTGCGGCGCGCGCCACGTTCACCGGCCCCACCGGCCTGACCCACAGCGTGATCGTGCCGCCCGAGATGCGCGCCTTCGCCGCCGCCCGCCGCCCCGGCGATCAGGTGGCGATCGACTACAGCGAGGCGATGGCGGTCGGCGTGGAGAAGATCGGCGGCTGACGCGCCGCCGCTCACAGCATCAGCCCGAACCGCTGCATGATTCGGCTGCGGATCTGGTCGCGGGTCTGGCGGTAGGCGTCGAGCTTCTGCGCGCGGGTCTCGCCCAGGTCGGTGGGGTCGAGCGTGGGCCAGTACTCCACTTCGACGTGGCTGCCGAAGGTCGCCTCCAGCGCGCGGCGCTGCGCGGCGGGCGACAGCGCCACGATCAGGTCGAACTGCGTGAGGTCGTCGCCCCATTCCTGCATCTCGTCGAAGGTGTGGCTGGCGTGAGCGCCGATCTCCACGCCGATCTCGCGGCAGACCTCCGCCGCCAGCGGATCGAGCGGCAACTCGCCCGCCGCGCCCGCCGACTGGACGAAGACCCGGGTGCCCAGCAGCTGTTTGGCGATCCCCTCGGCCATGGGAGAGCGCACCGCGTTCCAGTCGCAGGCGAACAGCGCCGCGCCCGGGATGCCGCCCGCCAACGGCCTAGACCAAAACCGCGTCAGGCTGATGCAGCCCGAGCAGGGGTTCCGGCCCGGCCCGAAAGCCTGCGCAGTGGCGCGCCGCAAGACCGCTTCGCGCTTTCGCCGACACGGCTCTAGCCCTTGAAGTGCAGCACGCAGATCAGCGTGAACAGCCGCCGCGCGGTGTCGATGTCGGTTTCTATCTTGCCGCTCAGGCGCTCCATCAGCAGCGCCGAGCCCTCGTTGTGGATGCCGCGCCGCCCCATGTCGATCGCCTCGATCTGGGCGGGGGGCAGCCGCTTGACCGCGTCGAAATAGCTGGCGCAAATGGCGAAATAATCCTTGATCACCTGCCGGAACGGCGACAGCGACAGATGGAACTCCGCCGCCTTGGCGCCGCTCGCCGCCGCGATGTCGAACACCAGCCGCCCCTCGCGCACCGCCAGCGTCAGCGCGTAAGGCCCCGGCGGCGGCGCGGCGCCCTCGCGGCCCGGCAGGCGGAACAGGTTGCGCTCCATCAGGTCGTAGAGCGCGACGCGCCGCTCCTGCTCCACCTCCGGCGTGGGCGGGGGCAGGTTGCTGTCGTCGAGCGTGACGGCGCTCAGACGGTCCGCCATGTCACGCCTCCAGCCGCCGCAGCACGCTCAGGCCATGCGCCTCCAGCCCCTCCGACGCCGCCAGCGTCGCTGCCGCCGGGCCGATGGCCGCGAGGCCTTGCGCGGAGGCCCCGAGCAGCGTGGTGCGCTTCATGAAGTCCAGCACCGACAGACCGGAGGCGAAGCGCGCCGAGCGCGCGGTCGGCAGCACATGGTTTGGCCCGGCCACATAGTCGCCCACCGCCTCGGGCGTGCGCGCGCCGAGAAAAATCGCGCCTGCGTGGCGGATCCGGCCCGCCAGCGCCTCGGGGTCGGCGACGCACAGCTCCAGATGCTCAGGCGCGAGGCGGTTGGTCAGGTCCGCCGCGTGGCCGAGGTCGCGCGCCACCACCAGCGCGCCGTTGTCGCGCCAGCTCGCGCCCGCGATCTCGGCGCGGGTCAGCCGTTGCAGCAGGCGCTCGACCGCGCGCCCCACTTCGGCGGCGAAATCCGCGTCGTCGGTGATCAGGATGGATTGGGCGGAGGCGTCGTGTTCGGCCTGCGCCATCAGGTCGAGCGCCGCCCATTCGGGATCTTGCGCGCCATCGGCGATCACCACCACCTCCGACGGCCCGGCGATGCTGTCGATGCCGACATGGCCGAACACCCGGCGCTTGGCGGCGGCGACCCAAGCGTTGCCCGGCCCGGTGATCTTGTCCACCGGCGCGATGGTCTCGGTGCCATAGGCCATCGCCGCCACCGCCTGCGCGCCGCCGATGCGATAGACCGTCGCGACGCCGGAAAGCCGCGCGGCCAGCAGGACCAGCGGGTTGACCGCGCCGCCGGGCGTGGGCGCGCACATCACCAGCCGCCGCACCCCCGCCACCTGCGCCGGGATCGCGTTCATCAGCACGGATGACGGATAGGACGCCTGCCCCCCCGGCACATAGAGCCCCGCCGCGTCCACCGGCCCCCAGCGCCAGCCAAGCGTGACGCCGGCGGCGTCGGTCCAGCGCGCGTCCTCCGGGCGCTGGCGCTCGTGATAGGCGCGGATGCGCGCGGCGGCCAGCGCCAGCGCCTGCGCCTCCGCTTCGGGGACGGCGGCGCAGGCGGCGTCGATCTCGGCTGCGGAGAACGCCAGCGTCTCGGGCGTCAGCGTCAGGCGGTCGTGTTTCGCGGTCAGCCGGATCACCGCCGCGTCGCCGTCGCTGCGCACCTCGGCGATGATCGCGGCGGCGGCGGCGTCCACGTCCTCGGACGCCTCGCGCTTGGCGCCGAGCAGGGCGGCGAAGGCGGTCTCGAAACCGGGGTCGGCGTGGTGCAGGGTGACGGGCATGGAGGACGGGCCTTTTCTTGCGCGGCCTGACCATAAAGCGCCCTGCGGCGCCGCGCCAGAGTCGCGGGCGCGCCGCAAT
>CAZOZE010000001.1:0-7885 GCA_964584215.1 uncultured Rhodobacterales bacterium | reverse complement strand
TGCAGGGCGTAGCCGCCGTCCTGCATGTCGCCGAACATCTCGCCGACCTCCGGGTGATCCACCGGATCGCCCGTGGTGTCGGCGACCAGGTTCTGCTCCGAGACATAGGCCACATAATAGCTGGTCTCGTTCTCGGCGTAGAGGTGATAGAACGGCTGGTCCTTGCGCGGGCGCACGTCCTCCGGGATGGCGTTCCACCATTCCTCGGTGTTGTCGAACACCGGATCGACATCGAAGATCACGCCGCGAAACGGATAGACCCGGTGGCGGACGATCTGTCCGATGCGGAACTTCGCTGTTGCGCTGACGGGCGCGGGTGGCGGCGCGGTCTGGTCGGTCTTGCTCATGGCGTGTCAGATACCCCACGGCGCGCGGTATTTCCAGATGCGCCGCGCGCATCGACAGCCTCCGTGCAGGCGTGATAGCCCACGGCGCACATTTACCGGAGCCGCGCGCCGATGTTTCTCCAGATCCTCGAAATCACCGCGCCGGTCTTTTTCCTGGCGCTGATCGGCTATGTCTGGCGGCGCTCGGGGCTGAATTTCGACATCGCCTTCGTCAGCAGGTTGTCGATGCAGGTGGCGGTGCCTGCGCTGATCTTTTCGGTGCTGAGCCGCATGGAGGTCGATCCCGTCGCCTTCCGCAACCTCGCGCTGGCGTCGCTGGCGCTTTATGCGCTGATCGGGGTCGGCGCGCTGGCGCTGGCGCAGGCGGCGGGTCTCAGCAAGCGCGTCTATCTCTCGCCGATGATCTTCGGCAACACCGGCAACGTCGGCCTGCCCATCGCGCTGTTCGCTTACGGCGAGCAGGGGCTGGCCTACGCGATGGTGGTGTTCGCGGTGATGGCGGCGCTGTCGTTCACGGTGGGCATCTGGCTGGTGACCGGCGAAAGCTCGCCGGTCGAGGTGCTGAAACAGCCGATCTTTCACGCCTCCGCGCTCGGCATCCTGTTCGCCTCGCAGGGCTGGCAGGCGCCCAAGGTGGTCGCGACGACGCTGGCGCTGACCGGGCAGATCGCGATCCCGATGATGCTGATCACGCTGGGCGTCGCGGTGGCGCAGCTGAACGTGCGTGACGTCGGGCGGGCGCTGTGGATCTCGCTGGCCAAGGCGGCGCTGTGCGCGGGCGCGGCGCTGGCGGTGGTGTCGGTTTTCGCGCTCGACCCCATCGCCTCCGGCGCGCTGATCCTGCAGGCGATCATGCCCGTCGCCGTGACCAATTACCTGCTGGCCGCGCGCTATGGCGCGCAGCCGGAGGTGGTGGCGGGTCTGGTCGTGGTCTCGACGCTGGTCTCGATCCTCGTGGCGCCCGCCGCGCTGGCGCTTTTGCTCTAGCAACTCGACCGGCGCGCAATTTTCCGCTATCCTGTCCGCAATGACAAAAGGTTCGGGGCAAACCTTGAGAGCGGTGATGAAGCGGCGCGCCGTGTGGGCGCTGGCCGCAGGGGTCGCGCTCGCGTCATGCTCCACCGGCGACCGCCGCCCCTCCAATGTCGCCGACATCTGTGCGATCTACCGCGACAACCCGGCCTGGGCGCGCGCGGCGGCGCAGGCAGAGGCGAAATGGGGCGCGCCGCAGGAAGTGAAGATGGCGATCATCTGGCGCGAGTCGACCTTTCGCGCCGACGCCAGACCGCCGCGCACCTCGTTCATGGGCATTCCGACCGGGCGACAGTCCTCCGCCTACGGCTATGCGCAGGCGCTGGATGGCACGTGGGACTGGTATCGCAAGGAGACCGGCGCAAGCGGCGCCGACCGCGACGACTTCAGGGACGCCATCGACTTCGTCGGCTGGTACATGGCCAAGACCCGCGCCTCCAACGGCCTGCCGATGACCGACGCCTACAACCAGTATCTCGCCTATCACGAAGGGCACACCGGCTATAAGCGCGGCGACTGGCGCGCCAAGCCCGGGGTGCGGCGCGCGGCCGCACAGGTCGCCGCGCAGGCGCAGCTCTACCGACAGCAGCGCCAGCGCTGCGGCGCCTAACCGGGCGACATGCCGCGCAGCCGCTCCGACCGCCGCCGCAGCACCTCCACCGTGGTCAGCAGCGCCACCGACAGCACCACCAGAATCGTCGCCGCCGCAAGGATCACCGGCGAGATCTGCTCGCGCAGCCCGGTGAACATCTGCCACGGCAGCGTCTTTTGCTGCTGCGCGCCGACGAACAGGATCACGATCACCTCATCGAACGCGGTGATGAAGGCGAACAGCGCCCCCGAGATCACGCCTGGCAGGATCAGCGGCATCTGCACCTTGAAGAACGTGCGCACCGGCCCGGCGCCGAGGCTCGCCGAGGCGCGCACCAGCGACTGGTCGAAGCCCACCAGCGTCGCGGTGACGGTGATGATCACGAACGGCGTGCCCAGCACCGCCTGCGCCAGGATCACGCCCGCGTAGGTGCCCTGCAAACCGATGCGGCTGTAGAAGAAATACATCCCCGCCGCCGTGATGATCAGCGGCACGATCATCGGCGAGATCAGGATCGCCATGATGACCGAGCGGTAGGGCATGGTCGGGCGGCTGAGGCCCACCGCCGCCACCGTGCCCAGCACGGTCGAGACCAGCGTCGCGGCGGGCGCGATCATGAACGAGTTCTGCACCGCCCGCATCCAGCGCTCATCGCTCAGGAACGCGGCGTAGTGCTTCCACGAATACGCCTCCGACTCGAACGCCAGCATCCCCGGCGTGAAGGTGAAGAAATCCTGCGCGTTGAAGCTGAGCGGGATCACCACCAGCACCGGGAAGATCAGGAACAGGAAGATCAGCGCGCAGATAAGGCGAAAGCCATAGTGCCACGCGCGCGCGCCGGGGCCGGCATAGGGGGGGAGTGCGGCCATGATCGGTTACCCCAGCTTCACGTTGTCGATGCCCACCAGCCGGTCGTAGAGCCAGTAGAGGATCATCACCAGCGCCAGCAGCAACGTCGCCAGCGCCGCCGCCAGCCCCCAGTTCAGCGAGTTGGTGATGTGGAACGCGATCCGGTTCGAGATGAACACGCCCGACGTGCCGCCGACCAGTTCCGGCGTGATGTAGTAGCCGATCGACAGGATGAACACCAAAATCGCCCCGGCGCCGATGCCGGGCGTCGATTGCGGGAAATACACCCGCCAGAACGCGGTCCAGTTCGTCGCCCCAAGCGACTTCGCCGCGCGCACATAATAGGGCGGGATGGTCTTCATCACCGAGTAGAGCGGCAATATCATGAACGGCAGCAGGATATGCGTCATCGCGATCATGGTGCCGGTCTGGTTGAAGATCATCTGCAATCGCGCCTCATTGGCGACCAGCCCCAGCCACACCAGCACGTCGTTGATCACGCCCTGCTGCTGCAACAGCACGATCCAGGCCGACGTGCGCACCAGCAGCGAGGTCCAGAACGGCAGCAGCACCAGAATCATCAGCAGGTTGGAGGTGCGCAGCGGCAGCGTCGCCAGCAGATAGGCGATGGGATAGCCCAGCAGCAGCGTCGCCAGCGTGATCAGCAGCGAAATCCACAGCGTGCGCGCGAACAGATAGACGTAGATGCGCTCGTTCTCGGGCTTCTGGACGATGGCGCCGTCGGCGGCGCGGGTCAGGTCCACCGCGCTCAGGAAATAGGCGGGGGTGTAGTTCCCCGAAAAGCGCTTGAGCGTCACCCAGGTGTCGGTCTCGCCCCAGGCCTTGTCGGCCTTGAGCAGCCCTGCGCGCGGGTCGCCGTCGATCTTGCGCACCTCGCGGCCCATCTTGCGAAACAGGCTGGAGAAGCCCGACGCCTCATAGTTCAGCCGCTGGCCGACGCGGGTGTGGTTGCGCGCCGCCACCATGTCGCGAAAGTCGGCCACCACGGCGGCAAAGGCGGCGTCGGCGGGCAACGGGCTCGCCTCGGGCGTCCAGTCCGCCAGCGCGGCCACCGTGCGCGGCATGTTGTCGGGCACGATCTGGTTTTCCACCGAGCGGAACAGCATCTCGCCGATCGGCGCGATGAAGGTCAGCGCCACGAACAGCAACAGCGGCGCCACCAGCGCGAAGGCGCGCAGCTTGCCGCGCCGCTGCGCGCGGGCGAGGCTCAGCTTCAGCGGCGCGCCGTCGGCGGCGCGCAGCGGCCCTGCGGGCGGATGCGCTGCGATATCGGCCATGGCCCGCCTCCCTCAGCAAGGCGCGCGGGGCCGCATGGGCCCCGCGCCGGTCAGGATCAGCGCGCGAGCCACGCCTGGAACACGGCCTCGACCTCGTCCTGGTTGTCGGCCCACCACTCGATGTTGTTGACCAGGATGTTGCCGCGGTTTGCCGGATCGGTCGGCATGTGCGGCGCCATCTCGATGCCCAGTTCGGCGTGGGTGCTGACCAGCGGCGCCGAGGACGCGCGCGACGGGCCGTAGGAGATGTATTTCGCCTGATCGGCGAGACGCTGGGTGTCGGTGGCGAAGCGGATGTAATCCTTGATCACCGGCATCTTGGCTTCGGGCACGCCGGTCGGGATGATCCAGCCGTCGAAGTCGAACACCTGATAGTCCCACAGCATCGCGACCGGCTGTTTCTGCTCCTCGATCACCGCGAACAGGCGGCCGTTGTAGGTGGAGCCGATCACCACTTCGCCATCGGCCAGACGCTGCGGCGTCTCGGCGCCGGCGGTCCACCAGATCACCTCGGGCTTGATGGTGTCGAGCTTGGCGAGCGCGCGCTGCACGCCATCGGGCGTCGAGAGCACGTCGTAGAGGTCAGCCTTGGCCACGCCGTCGCACAGCAGCGCCCACTCCAGGTTCTTCTTCGGGCCGCGCTCCAGGCTGCGCTTGCCGGGGAAGGTCGCCAGATCGAACACGTCGCACACCGAGGTCGGCGTCTTGCCGCCCCAGGCCGCGACATCGGTGCGATAGCCGAAGGTGGTCGAGAACACGATCTGCGGGATGAAGCACTCGTTGATCAGCGCCTCGCCGAAGTCGGCGGTGGCGGGCGACCCGTCCGGCGCCGGGGCCAGCCAGTCGTCGAAGTCGATCTGCATCGCCAGCCCCTCGTCGCACAGCCGCTGGCTGTCGGGGCCTTCGACGTCCACCACGTCCCAGGTGATGTTGCCGGCCTCGTTCATCGCGCGCAGCTTGGCGACCGCCTGGCTGGAGCTTTCGTCGTTGATGATCTTCACGGCGGCGTTCTGCGCCATATAGGGCTCGTGATACGCCTTGTTCTGCGAGTTGGAGTAGGCGCCGCCCCACGACACGATGGTGAGATCGGTGGTCTGCGCCGCAAGCGGGCCGGCCATGAGACCGGCAAGCGCGGCCCCCGCCATCATCTTTTTAAGCATTCGTCGTCTCCCTGTTTTTACCGCCGGGCGGCGCCCGTCGGGGATCGTCCGCCCGCAGGTCGTCCTGCGGGCATGAATCTGGATCAGGCGGCGTCCAGCGCGCGGCAATCCTCGGTGCGCCAGCCCACCGTCGCCGTATCGCCCTCCGCCAGCGGCGCCAGGCCTGCGGTGTTGGGCACCTTCACGATGAAGTCGCTGAGGCCCATCAGGCTCATGCGACAGCGGATGTGGTCGCCGAGATAGATCAGCTCCTCGACCTTTCCCGTCGCGCGGTTGGGCAGGCCCTCCGCCCCCACCACCACCCGCTCCGGCCGGATGGAGAGCTGCGTGCGCGCGCCCTGTCCGCCGCAGGCGACCGCCAGCGCGCGGGTCTGATGGCCGCCGTCGATGTCGATCACCGCCTCGGCGCCCTCCACCGCGCGCACGCGGCCCGGCAGGCGGTTGTTCTCGCCGATGAACTGCGCCACGAAGCTGGTCATCGGATGCTCATACAGATCCTCGGGCGGCGACAACTGCTGGATCACGCCGTCGTTGAACACCGCGACCCGGTCGCTCATGGTCAGCGCCTCGGCCTGATCGTGCGTCACATAGACCACGGTCACGCCAAGCTGTTCATGGATATGCTTGATCTCGTATTGCATCTGCTCGCGCAACTGTTTGTCGAGCGCGCCCAGCGGCTCATCCATCAGCACCAGTTCGGGGTCGAACACCAGCGCGCGCGCCACCGCGATGCGCTGTTGCTGGCCGCCCGAAAGCTGCGCCGGGCGGCGGCCGCCGAAGGCGCCCATCTGCACCATGCCGAGCGCGCGCGCGACCTTGGCCTCGATCTCCGCCTTGCCGACCCGGCGCACCTGCAGCGGAAACGCGAGGTTCTCGGCCACGGTCATGTGCGGAAACAGCGCGTAGTTCTGGAACACCATGCCGATGCCGCGCTTGTGCGGCGGGATGTTGTTGATCGGGCGGTTCGCCAGCCGGATTTCGCCATGGGTCACGGTCTCGAACCCCGCCAGCATCATCAGGCAGGTGGTCTTTCCCGAGCCGGACGGCCCCAGCATGGTGAGAAACTCACCCTTGCCGATGCCGAGGTTCAGCTCTTTGACGACCAGCGTTTCGCCGTCGTAGCTTTTCTGCACGCGATCAAACGCGACGAATGGCGCCGCTGCGTCAGGGTTCGCCATGGCCTCTCCCGTTGTGCGTCGCGCGCTCTGACGGCGCGCTGATGAGCCAAGCTAAGCACGGGAGAAGGGGCGGAAACAACCGCAAAACGCTGGAAAAGCGGCGCGCGCGGGCTGATTGACCGCCGTTTGGGCGCCCTTGCGGCGCCCATGGCGCGCGCAAGGGCGCAAATTTCAGGCGAGATCGAACAGCAGCGCCTCGGCGCCGTCCGCGCCCGCGCGCAGGCTGAGCGTCTGCTCGCCGGTCAGCGCGGCGCCGTCGCCCGCGCCCAGCGCGACCCCGTTCACGCTCAAGCCCCCGCGCGCGACCTGCACCCACGCCCGCCGCCCCGCAGCCAGCGGCGCTTGCGCCGTCTCTGCGGCGCTGAAGCGGCCCGCGTAGAGCCGCGCGTCGGCAAGCAGGCTGACCGGCGCCCCCGCACGCGCCGCGATCAGGCGCAGCCCGGCGCCGTCGGGAACCGCCGCCTCCTCGTATTTCGGCGCCGCGCCGCGCGCGTCCGGCGCCAGCCATATCTGGAGCAGATGCACCGGCGCCGTGTCGGAGGCGTTGATTTCGGAATGCCGCACGCCGCGCCCCGCGCTCATCTTCTGCACCGCGCCGGGGCGGATCACGCCCTCTCCGCCAGTGCTGTCGCGGTGCGCCAGCGCGCCGTCGAGCACCCAGGTGATGATCTCCATGTCGCGGTGGCCGTGCGGCGCGAAACCGCCGCCGCCCGCGATCACATCTTCGTTGATCACCCGCAGCGCGCCAAAGCCCATGCGCGCGGGGTCGTGATGCTCACCGAATGAAAAGCTGTGGCGGCTGTCGAGCCAGCCGATGCGGGTGTGAAACCGGTCGTCGGCGCGGAGGATGTCGATCATGGCGCGGCCTTTCCTGCGATGGATCCTGCGATGATTCCTGCGATGAACGCTTGCGCCCGAAGGTGGACGCTGGTTCAGTCGGATACAATGACGGTATCTGAGCCAAACAATCGCCAAACAGGAAACGCCGCATGGATCGCCTCTCGGAAATGGAAGCCTTTGTGCGGGTGGTCGATGTCGGCGGCTTCACCGATGCGGCGCGCAAACTGGGGGTGTCGAAATCCGCCGTCTCCAAGCACGTCTCGGCGCTGGAGGCGCGGCTTGGGGCGCGGCTGCTCAACCGCACCACCCGCCGCGTCAGCCCCACCGAGATCGGGCTGGCCTATTATGACCGCGCCGCGAGGGTGCTGAGCGAGGCGGCGGAAGCGGATGCGATGGCCGCCTCGATGCAGGGCGCGCCGCGCGGCGAGTTGCGCATCTCCGCGCCGCTGAGCTTTGGCATCCGGCATTTCTCGCCTGCGGTGTCGGCGTTCCTGTGCGCCTATCCGGAGGTCTCGGCGCGGGTGTCGCTGGACGATCGCTTCGTCGAGCTGGTGGCGGAGGGCTTCGACCTTGCGGTGCGCATCGGCGC